>JBMYRY010000240.1:0-4977 GCA_049602795.1 Bradymonadia bacterium | reverse complement strand
GCTGTCCAAAGCATCATCACTGAAAAGCAACTCCTTCCCGATCCGGCATGCTTGGGTCAGTGCCTTAAACTGCCAACGATCTAAGGAAATCCCCTTTTCCCGCTGCAACTTCTGTCTCACCACAAATGCAAGGGTGAGATCCATGTTATCTCCGCCAAGGAGAATATGGTCACCCACGGCGATGCGCTCTAACTCAAGGTTCCCGTCATTGTCTACGATTGAAATCAGGGAGAAATCTGTTGTGCCCCCTCCCACGTCGCAGACGAGAACGAGATCTCCGGCAGTCAATTCTTCTCGCCATTGATTACCTCGTTCGCTCAACCAAGAATATAGAGCTGATTGAGGCTCCTCAAGAAGCCGAGGTACGCCTACACCGGAGAGTTCTGCCGCTCGCAAAGTTAGTTCTCTGGCAACTGGGTCAAATGAGGCTGGGACCGTCAAGACAACATTATGATCGGACAGCTTTCCCGCCTCCGGGTATGCGTGTTCAAAGGCACGTCGAAGTTGGGACAAATACATCGAGGCAGCCACCACGGGAGAGCATTGCGCAACGCCCTCATCAGCATCCCATGGCAAAATGTTCTCCGTGCGATCTACCTCAGCATGCGACAGCCAGCTTTTACTCGACGTAATGACCCGTCCAGGCTGCTTGTAAGCTTGGCTTCTTGCAAACTCACCTACGACCAAACCGTGTTGCGTTCCCCAGGGTAGCCCATTGCTGAGCTTATCTCGAGATGTCTCGTCGGGTTGCAAGCCGAATGAAGGCAAGAGGGTATGCGCATTCACTTGACCGATTTCAATGAATTGGGGAATCGGTAGTAGCTCCGCAGCATCGGTTGGGCTTGTTCGGACCGCAATTGCACAATGTGTCGTTCCTAAATCAATCCCAATGGAAAAAGGTTGTGAGATGTCCGTCATTTCTCTACCTCCGCCCTTTGTACGAGCTGCTCGGAGAAGGAGTCCGTAAGCGTCGGGAAGCTTAGATCCGCGATCCGCCAACCCTGATGATTGAGGGTGCCTTGGTGTGGTGGAGAGCCCGCAAAGCCGATCAATTCCACGAGTTCAGCATCATAACCAGGCTCTACTGTTACCGAGGAACCTTCAGGTGCTGGCCAAATGGGTTCCAACGTGAAGAGATTCGAGATCGCCTTGCGGCAGCCCTGATGAATAACTCGGGCTGCAACGCCTATATCAGCATCGGATGCGCCACCAAGGTCCTCCATGATGAAATCGATGAGCCGCCCATCGCGTTGCAGAGTACCCAACAGTTGAATCGCCGAACGATAATCTGTGCTTCGGGCAGTTGGGGTGGCGGGTGAAGTAGTCTTCGCTTCCGGCGCCTTGGAATCAGGCAGTGCACCTTGGCTCAAAATATAGAAGAAGGTTTTGACTGCAAGTGCCAGTCGAGAAAAGAAATTCATCGTCTCTCCTTTATCAATACAGGTTTATCGGGCGACGGAGGTCAGCCTATTTCAGGGCTTTGTACCTAGCCTTTGCTTGTCGGGCAAGATGACTTTTTGGGTGTTGCTGTTGAAAGAGGCGGTAATGCTCTCTAGCCATGCGGCGCCGCCCACTCCGATCGTAGGCATATGCCCGATAAAAACGAGCCTCAAGCCTCATTTTCTTGTACAAGCCTTCATTCAATGCTTGTTCGAGAAGTACAGCAGCATTCTTAAACTGTTTTAAGCGAATCGCGGACATACCACGATAGTACAAAAGTGACCCTAGATAAGAGGGCTGCTGCTCGTATCGAAGACTGAGTTGAAAAGCATCGTCCGCTCGTCGAAAGCTTCCTTTGTCAAAATGCTCCTTACCGTCTGCGAATTTCTGTTGAGCAACCTCCTTTTTGAATCGATCGACGAGGTGTAGCAATAGTCCCGAAAACCGTAAGTGCTTCAGTTGAGTGAATCGTTCAACTGCCAACTCCTTTTGCCCGTTTCTAATCAACTCATCGAATTCCAGCAGACTCGTCTCGACGTTTCGCCACGCCTCCACTTCACCGGTCAGCGTAAGGTTCGACTCGCGCAGGACCTTGTTCTTCGCGGTAAGCATTTCAATTGTGGCGTTTGCTGATGATTGATTAGCCCGTACAATCACATAGGCACCACCGATCACAAGCGTTAGAAACAGGACATATACCCAAACGGATTCAAGCCGCGTACGACGTTTAGACTGCTGAAGATGAGCCTCCAGTTGTTGAACGTTTCCTTGAAGTTGACGAAGCTGATGTTCGATTCGGCGATCCTCCCCAATGGCAGCACCTTCTGGCTGACCGGGGGGCACGGGTGCTCCTTGCATGTCATCTATCCTCTGAGAAGACTCGGGTTGTTGCTATTGCGCGTCAGGAGTTACGCCCGCATCGACGGGTGTGTCTGCAGGGCCCTCTGATGATTCTGCTGGCGCCGTTCCTGCGTCCGCTCTTTCGGCCCCTTCATCGGTTGCGACGAGGAACTCGATATTGATCACAGAGCCGGCCGGTGGTACCGGTTCAATCTTTACTAGCGCACCTCCGGAGCAGCCTTCCTCGTCGAGCAGCACCTGCCATCGTTGGCCTTGTCCGCAGCCGCTTAACTCGTACTTGTTTTGGCAGAGTTGCGAAATGCAGGTATCTGCCTCGTCGTTAACGCAACTTGCGGAGATACAGACATGGTAGTTGTTGGGGTCAGCAAACTCCGCCGGCGTTTCACATGCTCTTCCATCTGTAGGTCGAGAGCAAAGTGGCGGGACTGGTGGTGTCGGCTGGTTACAGCCGGATCCGTTGCAGCCCAGTGCGGCTGGATTGGTGTCGACGATACACGCTGGCCTTTTGTCGAGACAGTAGGTACCCAGAACATCCGTTACTTTGGCTCGAATTGCATCCAGAGGCGCTGAAAAGTCGTTTGCACAAATATTTACACATTTGCCACACGCCAACTCCCCCGTACCTTCGATGGGAAGACAGGAGCAATCACTCGCCCCACAGGAACCACATGTATCGAGATTTGACCGGCCTGCGCACTCCGCAATCTGCTCGGGGGTGACGCGCTCACTGTCGACGTTTGGACATCCGATGCCATTTTCTCCCAGTGCGCCAACCAGTCGTTGATATCGTTTCGCTGGATACGCATTACCTCGCCCCTCCACGAAACAAGAGGCTCGAACAGGTCCCTGACATTGTCCCTGTGGACAACATCGATTATTGATCTCCGAGACCCCTGTCATCAGGACTCGGTCAGGATCCTGCGTTGATTCCAGGACGTCTAGCGGAATGGTACATGAATCCGCAACCTCGTATCCCGCATACGATACTTCAAACGCGCCATCGCCAGCAGGATTGTCCACATTGTCGAGGATACCTGGTGTGAATTTATTCGGTCCAGCGATTGCGGCTACGATGAGTTGCTCCCGTGGCTGAGCTTTGAGCCTAGCTAGAAACGAGAAATATTCGCGAACATCGGTCAATTTCGCCGACTCGTACTCGCAGGCGAACTGAACCGCGATTTGCCCATAATCTTCGAATCGAATACGACAATTCTTGTCGAAGCATCCCTGACCGTCCCTAGAGTCTGCATAGGCGCCACATTCCTCTCGGTAGCACGCGTTGATATCCCTTGACGGGCAATACGCAGGATCATTGTATGCCTCGGGTACACCGTCGCCGTCGCCATCATTCGCCCCATATCTGCAGATTGCTTTGGAGGATGCGTTTCGATTATCCAAAGGTGCTGAACAGTCGTTCTCGTCGGTTACAAAAATGATGACCAATAATGCGTCAGGACGAAGGAATAAAGGCTCCACAGCGGGTACGCACTGAGGATCATAGATGCGTTGCCGGTTGTCCACCACCGCTTGACATTGAGGGGTACCGTTGATGTTGACACATGCCTCGTGTCCGCCACAAACCGCAGTGCAATCTTGCGAGACTGGTTGGCAAACACCAGCATTCGCACCCACGCAAGTTAGACCATCTACGCAATGTTTCGGGGATGGGCATTGGGCGCCAGCAGCCGCATTACTGCGGATGACCAGGTTATTTGTGTCAGTCGGATCTTCAACGCAACACTGAGCGAAATGCTTCACATTAGGTCCATTGCAAGACAGCGACTTACGCATCGCCTCAAGACCGCGCTCTGTGCCACTGCCCCCTTTGCCAAGGGTAGCCATACAGCCAAAGCGATCAACGATCTGCCTCTTTGCTGTTTCAAGATCTGGGCTGACGTTCTCGGATAGAAGCACGGGTCGCTCAGTGGTAATCCCAGCCTCGGCGAGTGTGTTTGCGCAATCCGGTGCAGCGAGTCGGGGGTCCGGTTTGACGAGGAAAGCGCCGTTGTCGCCGGCTCCGGCTTGATTCTGGGTACCAAGATCCATACTCGTCACGGCCACGCGATAGTCCGCGGACGGACCGAGATCGGCGAGAAATTCGGCGATCGTTGTGAAGTTCTCAGCAAGATTTGCCTGCTCCTCCTGCATTGAACCGGAATTATCCATTACCAGCAGAAAGTCGATCTTTGTTTTATCTGGAAGATTGTTGCCTTGTCGATTAACAGCAGAAACAATGCCCTCAAGTGGTTGAACCGGGTGTGGATTGCAAGCGCCGAAAATCGCCGAAAGTACGACGACGAACAGTACGACTGTCAAAAGAGGCGGGCGGGCTGACCCACTAAACGGGTTTATCATTCCAAAAACCTTCCATCGCAAGCGTTCATTCTTGCCGAGCTATGTAGCCCCCGAGTGTGCTTTGAAATCATAAATTAAATGCCCTTCTTGCACAACCACTGTTGTTGGATTCTCAATGCAGCTCTTGATCTGCTTCGCTTTGCTCGATTTCTCTTCATCGACGCCGGTCGATGGGTTGCAAATGATCCAGGCTAAGGATCACTTTGTGACGCGACGCCGCGGTCAGGTGCGCTTTGAGGTAGTCTCGTCGTTCCCAGAAAAGATGCCCATCAAACCCACTGGCACATTATGCAGGAAAATGACGCCGTAACCGACTTGGAC
>JBMYRY010000239.1:0-4978 GCA_049602795.1 Bradymonadia bacterium | reverse complement strand
GCGGTTGTCGACCTTCGGGGCAATGGGGCACTCATCCGGCGAATTCCAGTGGATACACGACCCACAGGCATCATCTCTGGTGGCGGAAAGATTTGGGTAGTAAGCAATGGAGAAAATACAATTTCCGCGATTGACCCTCAAACACTGAAAGTCATCGCCACCGTGCCTCTCAATGGTCTGGAAAGCCCAACTGACTTGGTATGGCTTGAAGATGGATTCGACGGTCTCGATGGTGCCCATATCGCAGTAACCGCCTCAGGCAATGGTTCTATCGGCATGATCGACCCAGAGCGAGTGATTCAGTTTGTCAATCCCGTGGAATCAGCCGTACAAATCGGAGGTCTGTTGACGAGTGTTGAAATCAACACTGCGACAAACCGCTTGGAGATTGCAGACGAAACAACCCGACGAATTTACTCAATCGCCCCCAGTGATCTCGATGAAACATTCGATGGCTCAAACTCGGAAAGTTACTCCATCACATTTGCTGCTCGTGACCTCCTAGTACAAAATGGGGTGACCTGGGTTGCGCAAGGTGATGCATTACTTAAGATTACAGACGAGGGTGTCATTCCAGTAGAATTTCAAAGCGGGTCTGCTCTTAGCGGTGTGTCTAGTGACATCACGAACGAATCTTTGATGCTACTGTTTGGCAATAACCGAATTCGCATTTACGAAGTGGATGACGACCTTTCGCTCGAATTTAAATCCGACGTGCCAAGTAATACCGTTCGAAAAATGATTACATTAATTGCACCAGCACAGTGAACACTCGTAAACTCATCACATTGAGGAATCATCTAAACCCAAACGATAAAGGTACTCCATGAAAAGCCGTATCCGTATAACGTCAATTCTCGTTTGCTCGCTTACATTAATCTTCGGCTGCGATGATGCGTCAAATAGTGCTGATTTGCCCGAACGCATGGATTCATCAACAAATAACATTGATGGCGGTACCGGTATGAACGATGGCACGACCGTCACAGCATGCCTTCGAGACACCGATTGCAATAGCGATGAGTTCTGCCTCCGTGAAGGTTCGGGCCGAGGAGAATGTACGCCCGGCTGTAGAGATGATGATAGCTGCTCAGTCGGCCAAGTGTGTAATTTAGAGACTCGGGTATGTGGGCTTCCTCCATGCGAAAGCGATGCAGATTGCCCTGATGAAACAACATACTGCGCAGAAGGCGGCGACTGTCTAGAAGGGTGTAGACTGGAACCAGACAACTGCGAACCAAACCCAGAGAACGGGCGATTCACGCAATGCGATGAAACCGAGAGAACCTGTGTTGACGTGGTTGTATGCTGCGAAGCGAATGACACCTGTTCTGAGAGTACAACTGGCGAATGCAGCGGACAAACACTTGATGGCGCTCAGGCATGCTCTCAGGACCCATGTGGCGAACCGTGTGTCGCCGACGATGACTGCGGTGAGGACCTTGGTCGATTCTGTAACATGCAAGACGGCTTGTGTAGAAATGGCTGCCGCATTGATGACCCGCTCAGCTGTGCGGCCGGACAAATTTGTGATGACTTAACTCGTGTCTGTATCGACATTCCTTGTGGTGTGGATGCCGATTGTCCGGATGACCGCTACTGTGACTTTCGAAGTGGTCGGGGTCTCTGTGCTCTTGGGTGCAGAAACGACGGAAGCTGCGACGCGACCGAGCGCTGTGAAGACAACGCTTGCGTTCGAGTATGTGACGTCAACGATCCGAGTAGCTGCCCAGACGGTCAATATTGCAACGCTTCAGACCGTTGCGAAGATAACTGTGAAGCGCATGAAGACTGCGGTGCAGGACTCTTTTGCGACCCAAGCACCAATCAATGTCTCCTTGGATGTCGCGATGACGAGGGTCCAAATGGAGAGCCAAATAATACACCAGACGTAGCGACTCTCATCCCACTCACTCCACCCGATGCTGACGGCGTGCAGTTCGGTTCTCTTGATAACCGAGTTCTGTGCGACAACGATGCTGATATCTACCGAGTCAACGTTGGTCCTGGTAAACGGTTACGAGTCACGCTCACCTACGACCTGGTCGGTGCTCCGGGATTTACTCTGGAAGGTGACAGTGGTTCATGCCAAGACTCCGGTGACTGCGCCAACCTCATCGAATGGGTCTGTGACGCCGAAGCACGAACATGTGTCTCACCACTGCGAACTGTCTCACCCACGGGTCTTGAGGCTATCATGGAATATCCACCCCTCCCCGGTCAGAATACCGGTGGTGCGGATGTGGTGAGTGACAACGCGTCGTACTTCATCACTGTAGAACCGACAATCGATACGCGCTTTCAATATCGAATTGATGTCGCCGTTGCAGACGCAACAGCATCATGTTTCCCCGATGCGCGCGAACTGGGTGCCGGCGACGATATTCGCAGCAATGGCACTGAAATTCCGGTTCTCGGTCTCCGCTCAGAATACAGCGTGACCGGTACCTCATGTGGTAACGATACGGACTGGTTCAAAATCAATCTCAACCCGAACGACGGGTTGCAGCTCGACCTTCGAAAGGATGCGGGAGACGACCTCGACCTTTTCTTGATTGCTGCCAACCAAAATATCGCTTCGCCATTGGCGTCTACCGATGATCCCAACAGTCTACCGTTCGCCGAAGCGCTTGATGGTAACGCTTTCCTACCCGGTGGCGAATGGCATATCGGGGTCAAGACACAGGACGGTGGTACATCTGCCTATACCTTAGATGTTGTTCACTTCCCGTCGAACCCATGTGCGGGTGTAGATCAAGGCGATACCATTCCAGATGCAGCGATGATCAGCCCATTACTCGACATGGTCCAAGAAGTGGGGGCATCTCTTGGACAAAACACCCAGATTTGTAATGAAGGTGCACGGGGCGATGTCGACTACTTCTGTTTCGATGTCGACGAAGGCGAAAGACTAGATGCATGGCTATTCACTGTTGAAGAGACCGCACAACCCGGAGAGGTAGCTGTTCAATTTACCGACGGCGACGGCGCCCTCTTGGGCTCGGAGGCATTGAGTACTCGCGACTCTGATACGCCAGTGAAGGCGCGTTACATCGGTACCGAACAAGGCACATACTGCGCTCGCGTCTCAGGCGTAAATGGCGGTGATGGGAACTACCGACTATTTATTAATCGGGTAAGTAACTCAGGCGGACAATGTGCGCTCGACATTGCCGAAGAGTTCGGTCGAAACGACCGCGGTTCAAGCGCAACTGTCCTCACAGCCCAAGCGGATGCCCCTGGACATTATCAATTCAACGAGGGCTATATCTGTGACCTGATGCGCTCTGATGAAGACTGGTATCGTTTTAACGTGCCTGAGAACCGCTCAAGCATCTGTGTACTCGCGCAAGGTTTCAATGGCGATCGAGCAGATGTCGACCTCAGCGTGTACGCGAGTGCAGAGCAAGAACCAGTAAACTGTACCGCTCAGGGTCAATTGACCTGCGACACCTTTGTAGATCCAGTCACGGGTATGATGGGCGCCGGTGCATGTGTTCCGGATACAACGTCTGGTGATAACCAAAGCTATTGTACGGCATCTAGAGCTCGTTCAATTTCGCTATACGATTTTGAAATGGTTCACATTGGTCGAGGAGAGACGGCGGATGTTGACGGTGATTTCTTTGTTCGAGTGACTCACCGAGATGAATCCGAAGGTCCATACACGCTCTCGGTCAATGTAAACCCAAATGCGGACGTATGCGCTGATGATGGGAATGAAGTTAATAACACCAGTGAAACCGCGAAGTTCCTCGGTAGTGCCCAAACCGCGCTATGTGATGCTTGGGTGTGTAGCGACGAACGACGTGCAACCGCAGGCGATTGGTTCGAGATTGAAGTCCCTGCTGGACAAGACCGGACCATCTTGGTCGACTTCTCCCAGAACGAAGGTCGGCTTGAGATGAATGCCCAAGGTGCCCACCGTATGGGAGCTGACGGCGAGGTCTTGTTCGATATGAATTCCGGTGAAGGCAGCGGTGACGCATCGAGCTTCTTCAGAAGCGGCGGACGCCAGTGTATGCTCATTAAGGGCGGTGCAATGACACAGCCCGTTCAGTTCCAGGTTTTTGCCGCAAGCATTGGTCGTCCGATTGCTTTACCCAGCAATAATCGAGTGGACTACGCGATTCGGGTTCTTCCGACGGACCTTGACAGTGACGCTGCGGGCGCATGTAATTTGGGTCGAGAAAATGCGCCACGTGCCGCATGCGGTTTGTGGGAGACTTGGCTCAGTGGTTCACTTGGTCGAGCCCAACCAGACGACTGTTGGCCGGTAATCGCGCTCCCTTAACCCATCAAGACAACAATCTCTCCCCTTATCCTCCCTCTTTCGCCGCTAAATTGGCGTTCTTCCTTGAATTTTTGTGCCAGTCTTCGCAGTATGGCGACCGCACCACACCAATTCGAGAAGGATTAAAGCACCATGGCTGAGCAGTTTATCTATCACATGCAAGACCTAAGAAAATCTTACCCCAACGGTAAAGAGGTTCTCAAAGGCATCTACCTATCCTTTTACCCTGGCGCAAAGATTGGGGTGATTGGTGGAAATGGTGCCGGTAAATCGACTCTATTGAAGGTGATGGCTGGACTGGATAACGATATTCAAGGCGAAGCGTGGTTGGCTAAAGGCTACACCGTTGGCTACTTACCGCAAGAACCGGTTCTCGACGAATCACTCGACGTTTTGGGCAATGTTAAACTCGGTGTCGCTTCCACTCAGGCCTTGCTCGATGAATTTGAAGCCATCAGCATGCAACTCGCAGAGCCCATGGACGACGATGAGATGATGCGCATATTGGACCGCCAAGGTGCTTTACAGGACAAAATTGATGCCGTGAATGCCTGGGAGCTAGACAGTCAGCTTGAAGTAGCCATGGATGCGCTCCGACTGCCACCGGCGGATGCGTCGGTTACTCACTTGAGTGGTGGAGAAAAACGCCGCGTCGCGCTTTGTCGTCTTTTGTTGGAAAAGCCT
>JBMYRY010000238.1:0-4989 GCA_049602795.1 Bradymonadia bacterium | reverse complement strand
AAGAGCAGGGATGGCCAATCGAGATCGGACCACCCGCCAATTAAGGAAAAAACCTTAAATTTATCCCTGATGTAAACGACTGTCCGTAGTTCGGCATCGTTAAGGTGAACTACATCTCGTTAAGAACGGGAACCTGCGATGTCTCATATTTTGTGTTCCAGTTGCCTCCCAGAGAGGGCGTACTCATGCATTTGTTTCACGAAGCATGAAAGGAGTCGGCTTGCTTCGTGGGCATGGTTTACTGAACAAACTTGGGGGTAGAAATCAACGAACGACTATCAAATCTTAACTGTCTCACGTATCCTCGACATCGGGTGGTAAGTGTTGAGCGTTATGTTGGGGGGGGGGAGTATGGTGAATGAACGTCGGCACATGCCGATATGGCAGTCTCTCGTTTTCATGAGTTTGGTGAGCGTTTTCTTCGGCTCTCGAGTGCAGGCGAAACCGACGGGACCATCGGCGATTTGCGAAGTCTTTCCAGAGGCTCAATCCTGTCAAATGGGATTACCATCCTGCGCTGTTTGTCATACGACGCCTCCGGCGAGAAACGTGTTCGGTGCTTCGCTTGAGGAAGGTCTGTTACCTGACACACCTCGGCCCCTCGATGACGAGACATTCACCCAAGGGATCGAGCAACGTTTAAGCGAGACTTCAGCATCTGATGCGGACGGCGACGGCTACAGCAATCAGGATGAGCTATTTGCTGGCACTTTACCTGGTGATGAGCGCAGCTTCCCTTCCGAGAGTGGTTGTTCCGGGCAGAGCAGTAACCCCCAGTTCGACGTGTGTGGCTATGATTTCCGTTACACCTTCAATAAGGTGCTCCTTGATTTTTGTGGCTTCAGCGCTTCGTACGATGAATTGAAGGCATTTGATGGGCTGGAAAGTGCTGAGAAAGCGGAGCGCATTAAGACCACACTCTTGTCCTGCGTGGACAGCGATTTCTGGCAAGGTCGAGATGGGGTCTTGTGGCGAATGGCACACAGCAAAATTCGACCTATCCAAGCCATTAAATCAGGACAAGGGGCGGGACCAGTGCCTTTGGCTGACTATGATGACGACTATGCATTGTTCGTCTACAGCCAAATCGATGATCACGATGCTCGTGATGTACTCCTCGCCGATTACTTCGTCGATCTTCTTGGTGACCGAGTCAGCGCAACAACCAAACCGAATCAACCGGGTCAATATCTAGAGTCTACTCGTCGAGCCGGGATGGTGACCACCGGTTGGTTCTTTGTCATTAATACCATGTTTACGGCGTTGCCACGGACGACCGCGGCGCAGGCGTATCGGTCTTATCTAGGTCTTGATATTGCCAAGAGCGAGGGGTTGATTGTCCCTGAGGGGCAAGTGTTAATTGATTATGATGACAAGGGCATTGAAGCCCCTGAATGCGCCGTCTGCCATACCACCCTTGACCCACTGAGTTATCCATTCAGCCGTTACTGGGGGATCGCTGCGAATCAGACCGGCACCTATAGCCCTGAACGCATGACGCTTTTCAATCCGGCGATTGAGGGGGCGCGCATACGTGAGGTGCCCGAAGCCGGATTCGTACTCGGACAGCCAGTGGAAAATCTCACGGAATGGGCTGAAGTTGCAGCTAATAGCGATGAATTCGCCAAAGCGAGCGTGCTCGGTTATTGGAAACTCTTATTAGGCAAAGAACCAACTACATCACAAACGGCGGAATTTGAGACGGTGTGGCGCAATTTCCGCGGCGTTCATAATTATCGCGTCGAGGCGATGCTCATCGAACTCGTTGAAACGGAGGCATATGGTACCCCATAACGTTTTCAGAGTGATTTCTTTGCTGCTCGTTTGCACGGTGATCGTTGCCTGCGAAGAAAAGGCTCCTACTGTTGGTGGCGATGTCAGCTTTGTGCCGCTTGATGCGTCGATTGAACTCGATGGTGGGCACCTTGATTCGGCAATACCTGATTCAAGTCTAGTGGATGGCATGTTTGAGTCGCAGCAACCCCATGTTCGCTTTAAGGGCGCCTATCGATTGAAGGGAGATATCGCTCGAACTTTGGACATTCCTGCGGATGAAGTGTGCAAGGAACTGGGGCTATTCGATTGCATTTCTTTCGTGCATCCAATTTCTCTGGGTGGGGTTGAGGCTTATGTTTCGAATCTTTACGAGCCGCCTGAACAGACAAGTATCAGCGCACCAATGGTTGTTGAGCGTGTTGCACTATCGTCGTGTGGTTATCGTTTTCAGCGGGATCGCGAGGTTGACCAACCACACCTTTTCTTGCCATTAGCATTGATCGATGGTGCTCAGCGTGTCGCGGATATTGAATCCTCGGAGGCGATGGGCGCGATTGAGCGGATGTATCGGGTCATCTTGAAGCGTGACCCTACATCTGAGGAGTCGTCTAGTCTGAAGGCTTTGTACCGCTCGATAGAGGCACATGACGATGCCGTCGAACCGTATCGAGAGTGGTCGGTGCTTGCTTGCTTCTCGCTTATGACGAGCGTTGAATTTTTGTTTTATTGAGGGGGCGGAAATGAGTTCAATACACCTAACGCGCCGACGTCTGTTGCAGGCGATGGCAGCCGGCACATGCCTCGGGGCTTTACCGAAGTCTTTGCGTGCGCAGGGAGCCCCCGAACCGAGGTTCTTGATCGTCATGACTGGTACGGGAGGAGCGTCCATCATCGATGCCATGTTAGCAATCAAGGCATCGGAATCTTCGAACGCATCTCTGATCAACGCCTATCCTGATGCGTTGGTGTCTGAGTTTGACGGCACACCATTTCGAGCGATTGACCGGGAACTCAACAGCATTGGACCGCTGCCTTATAGTGGCGAAACGAATCAATCAAACTTTGTTGCGCGGAACGCTCAAGACATGATGGTCGTGACCCATACCGGGACGAGCGTAAATCATCTCATTGCGCAGAAGAGATCGGTCACAGGCAACGACGCATGGGGTGGGAAAACGCTGCAGGAATTGGTTGCTGAAAATTATGGTGAGTCGTTTCCCATTCCAAATGTGAATATGGGATCGGGGGGCTTCGTTGAACCGGGGGTGAATAATAGCGTACCGCCGTGGGCGAGGGGACAGGTCGTTGGAAATCCTGCGTTCTTCTTTGCTGGGCTCGATGGCGCAAAAGGGATCGTTGATGCACCGTCAAAGTCACTCATTAACCTTGCTAGAAATGTGAGAGACAATGAACTTGACGTTCGATCAGTCTTTGCCAAGACATTTGGCAAGAGTGAAGCATTAGAATTGTGGCGCGCGAACCGTCAAAAGATTCCAAATATAGAATCGCAGAATTTGAGTCAGAAGTTGAATTTGTTGCGCTCATCGCCCGGTGTACCGCTCGACGCATTTGGCTTAGCCTCGTCACCAGATCTTGACCGACTGCGTGGCGTTTTCCCACTGATGGACGTTGATGCGCTTGAGGCGCAAGCGGCAATGACATTTCTGCTAATTAAGCATCGTGTGAGCGTAGCTGTAACAATGGGCCCGAATCTCGCGCCTCAAGTAGGAGGGACTCAAATCGTGGATAGCCCGCCTCTGGCATACGACTTTTCACATACAGCTCATCGTGCGACTCAGGCGCTGATGTGGAGTCGATTACTCAGTGTGGCGGACCGGCTCATCGGCTTGTTGAAAGCCGAGGAATATGCTGCTGGAACGTCCTTTTGGGACCGCTCTATGATTTACTTTGCAACTGATTTTGGACGGTCGAAAAACCGTGCGGCAAATGCCCCCGATTTTGGCAGCGGGCATCACTTAAACAACGGGTCATTGATCGTGTCTCCAATGTCTGCGGGTAACCGTGTGCTCGGTGGGGTCGATCCCAATACCGCTCTTACCTACGGGTTTGACCCAATGACAGGGAGTCCGACATTAAACAGAACTATGACTGAACCTGAGATATTCGCTGGTTTGCTTCAGTCATTAGGGATTGACACGAGTCCCGTCAATTTACCTCTCGTACCAGCGATGAGTCGAAGGGGGTAGACCATGCTTCATGGGCTTTCAATGAAACAAACCTGGTTGCTTGTTACCGTCGTAGCGTTTTGCGCCGCCGCATGTGATGAGGCAGCTGACGAGACATCTGAACCAAGCATGAACACGGACGCGACTATTACGACAGACGCGAGTCTCTCGTCTGATGTGAGCATGTCTCCCGATCAGATGACTCTCAATTGCGATCCTGTTCAAGTGCTTGCCGATAACGGCTGCGGCGCCTCGGGCTGCCATGCAACGCCGGTACAGGCAAGCCTCGACCTTGTCTCAGATGGGTTTGAACATCGTCTCCTCAATGCCGTTTCGCCCACAGAAGGGTGCGAAGGACGATTGATCATCGATGTAGAAAGACCTGAAGAAAGCTTAATGCTTCAGGTGATCGGTGCTGTGCCTCCGCTAGGAGGCGAGATTGATACCTGCCAAACGGTCATGCCACCCAGCGGAGATATCAGCGATGAAGACCGGAGTTGTCTAACGCAATGGGTCTATGGTTTGGCGGAAGAGGCTCAAACAACATTGCCTGGACCAGCTCCATTTGAGGCAACCCCGATCTATTCCGGGCTTCGTAAGGTGAAAGCGCTTGTCAATGGAGGTGTACCCACAGTGGATGAGGTGACTCGCATCGAAGCGGAGCCATCGAGTTTAAGGGCACTCGTTTCCGAATGGAGCGACGGAGCAGGGTTTGATAACAAGCTCAGCGACTTTCTATTGGTGAGTCTGCAGCAAAGGATTCAGACAATCGACAATGCCCAATTTGATCGACTTCGAACGTCCCGCCAATTGGGTAATAGTTTTGCTCGTGTCGTTGAGCAAAGCTTTGTTCGCACAGCAGCCGAAATCGTCAAGACCGGAAGGCCTTTTACGGACGTCAATACGACTCGCTCCTGGATGGTTACGACGGCAAATTTGGTGCTCCTAAGATTTCCCGACCAAAGTGGCTCAGATAAGGGCCTAGTCCATACGTTAACGGACGATGAAACGCTCGCGCCATCAGCGC
>JBMYRY010000237.1:0-4999 GCA_049602795.1 Bradymonadia bacterium | reverse complement strand
CATTTTGAGAAAATGCTCTATGATAATGCTCAGCTTGTTCCAGTCTACTTGGATATGTTCACCATTACCCAGGACAGTTTTTATCGACACATTGTGGAAGAAACACTCGAGTACGTAGCCCGAGAAATGACGAACGCAAAGGGAGGGTTTTACTCCGCAACGGATGCCGACAGTACGGTCCCAGGGAAAGATCATCAGGAAGAAGGGTGGTACTTTACATGGTCACTAGATGAGTTCAGAGCGACAATTGATTCGTCAAGTCGACAAATGCTTGAGGCATATTTCCGGGTTACTAAGCGGGGTAACTTCGAGGGACGGAATATTTTGCATGTTCGTATGCTTCCCAACGACTTTGCTCAGAAGCATCAACTTGATGTCGATCAGTTTTTCCAATTACTCGGAGACGCGAAGTCCAAGCTGTATAAGGTTCGAACAAAGAGAACGGCACCGCTCAGGGATGAAAAAGTGATCGCATCTTGGAATGGGCTAATGATCTCAGCGTTTGCGAAGGCCGGCTTTGCGCTTAAAAATGAGCGTTATTTGACAATGGCGCGGACGGCAGGGCGTCATTTGGTATCGACGTTGATGATGGACGATGGGTCAATGCATCGAACCTTTATGAACCACCGGGCCCGCCATCCCGGTGTGTTGGATGACTACGCATTTGTGACCCAGGCTTTCCTAGATTTATTTGAAGTGACATGGGATGAGTTTTGGCTGACTCACGCGCTGAAACTCCAACATCATCTCGATGAGCATCACTGGGATGCCGAACACGGTGGCTATTTTATGACTGGCGATCGTCAAGAGAAGCTATTGAGCCGAGATAAGCCTAGTTACGATGGCGCCGAACCTTCGGGTAATGCGGTAGCATTAATGAACTTGAGTCGACTGTCGGTCCTGACCGGACATGAGAGGTATAGACGGCGGGCTGTGGAGACGCTTGAGGCATTTTCGGGGCAACTCAAGCAGGGCAACCGAGGCATGATGAAGATGTTGAGTGCACTAGAATCGTCATCAGACGACCCATTCGAGATCGTGATTGCCCGGACGAAAAATGATACGCAGGTATATCAAGCTATACTGGATGTGATTCGACAAACCTATCTGCCTAACAGAGCTTTGGTGGTCATGGCGGCAAAGCCATCTATGATTCAACATGTGCCATGGACGAAAGGAAAGGTCCCACTGAGCGGGCGCACGACGGTCTACGTCTGTAAGCGAGGTGTGTGCAAGAGACCCATCCACGAGCCGGGTCAACTAAAGAAGGAACTTGAAAATATCGTCACGCTATATCCTGACAGAACGCCCTCACCACTTCGACTCTGATATTGTCTGAGCAAAAAAAATAGGCATTCGTCGCAATGCGTGCCCGTTTTTATTATGCTTGACGGAGAGATGGTTAAGTTTAACTGAAAGACGTATCGATGTCCTTCTCCCCACCACGTTTGACTGATGAGTGGATCGAGTTTCAGTCAAAAACACAGTTGGAATGGTTCATCAAAAATGAACTGCCCAATGACCGATTGACGGTGATTGGGCTTGACCAAAACGAATTGTTCTTAGAGTTGACGGTGACCGTCCGGCTAAAATCTGAGGTGTTGGGTACGCTGAAAGTGATGCCAGTGCATCGCGATTCAGATGTCTTGGGTTTACATATTCTTGTCAATAATCTGCCAAATTTGGTGCCCAACTCGTCGGCACAGAGTCAATCAGAGACTGAGAAAAATGAGCAGAGCACTCGCGAAGGGGGTCTACGAACGAAGACATCATCGGATCGGGTGGACACCACACCTTTGACTCGTGCGTCTTCAGAGATATCTGAATCATCTGATTGTGGACGTGTTGTCTCACCTAAGAGGTCTACAGACCCCAAAAAACATCCCGAACCTGTTGATGCGAATGAAGAAATGTACGGTGGATTGCTCTCAGGGGAAATCCCAGAGTCAGCATTCGATAGCGGACAGGCTATCGACGAAACACAACCTTCAACTAAGCCGATGTCAAACCCTGAAAGTACTGACATCGCGAGCGCAGGACGTGGAGAGGCGTTAGACGTGGATGAGGGTATCTACCGTCTTACTAACTTGTTCTATCCCTTCGATCGGACCACACTTATCGGATACCTCGTTCAGGCGCAGATTCGGTGTGAAGTGAGGGAGTTAACCCTTAAGGTTGGTCAAGAGCTAGTGGTTCTAAATACAGACTTACAGGGGCAATTAGCGATTTCGGAGAGCAATTTAGACGTGCTGAAAGGCATGTGTGCATCGCTTAATCAAGCGGCTGTCGCCAAAGGCTCTGCGCAGCAGACATTACAGGCGGGGATTGTTGAAGGGTTGACGACCCTTGCGTGTAAAGAGGGCGTCCAATTTAGGTGCGTCCGGAATGTTGAGGCTTCGAAACACACATTACGGCTACCTTTTACAGTGTACATTACCCAAGTTTTGCATCGGCTTTTGAAGCAAAGTCGTCTAGATGAATTTAAGAATTACTATCAGGCACGGCATTTGCATTATCTCAACCCGAACCCGAAAGCCTTGGTAAGGGTTCAAGATTTTGCGTTGGATCGTAAAGGGGCACGCTTTTTTGAGTTAATTCAAAATGAAGAGCACGATTTGAGAATGTTGTTAAAGGTCAGTCCAGTAAGCAATGGTGAAACGTACCGGCTCCTCCGAATGGGCGAGCTACTCGGGTTCATTACGTTCAATCAAGAGAGGCAGGTCAAAGTTGATTTGTCGGATGAGCATTTATCAACCTTGAAGGCTCAGTTTGCTCGCTCCAAAGATAGCCATTTTGATGCATTGGGAGCGCACATGGTGACACATCCCAAGCATTACAAGGCGAATCTTGCGCAGATGACGGATGAATTCGGAGTGGAGTCGATTTACGGCACACATTCGTTTAGACATCGGGAACTATGCGCACAGATCGTAAGGCTCGCCACCGAGTCGATGGCATTTTTAACCGACAGGAAACGTCGAGTGACGTATCGCCAGGAGCGTTTCGATAAGACCATGTTAAGGCAGGCGGCAGATGTTCTCCTTGAAAAAGCCGATATGAATCGATTGCGAGGCGATCTTGAAGCAATGCGAGAAGCGTTGGAAATGGCACTCGAACTTGATCCTGTATTGACCCGGGCACATATACAAAACCAGAAAACAGAAACAACGGGCGAGACGGACGGCTCAACTTGAGTGGTACCCTCCGATGTAATACAAACCCACTCTCGAAGTAGAGTAATGAGGAAGATAAGATGAGAAAGCTATTAATTCTCCTTACAAGCATTTCTTTAACATCAATAAGTTACGCGCAGACGTGTCAAAACCGATCGAATGTTTTGCTGATGGTTGATCGTTCAATCAGTATGCAAGCGACGATTGGAGGACAAACGAAATGGGATATCGCAACCGGCGCGATTGATGCGATGTTGACCGGTTATGGCACCGTGGCGGACTTTGGTTTAATGATTTATCCCTATGCAGATGACGGGGGAGGAGATCGTGGTGTTATGGGCGATGTCAGTGCATGTCGTGCAGACATGATTGAGAAAGGGTGCGAACCCTTGGCACCTCGCTGCAGTACCGGAGAAATCGTGGTGTCGCCCGGGCAAGGCACGACAAACGCGATCATCGATGCGCTGGAATGGCCTGCGGGACTCGGCTCATCTTTCACTCCGACTTGGCAATCAATTGAGTACGCTTCCCAGAGTCAGGTTTTACAAGAGGCGAACACACGAAACTATGTCGTCTTATTAACCGATGGCTACCAATGTTGTGGTGTCTATGAGAACGAGAACGGCATCGATGTATGCGAAAACTTTAATGAAGAACGAGATCGCATTGTACCCGCGGTGACCGCGCTTCGGAATGCGGGCGTGACGACATTCGTGGTTGGTTTCGGCGACTTCAATCGAGTGGATCCCTACACCTTGCACGATAGTGCGATTGCCGCAGGCACGCCAAAGGCGGGCTGCGATGTGAATGCGCCTGTAAGTGAGTCCAATCAATGTTTTTACCAGGCCAGTAATGCCATGGAACTTAACGCATTTCTCGATACGATTGGGACGACGATTGAGACTGAGGTCTGCGATTTCGTCGACAACGATTGCGATGGTCGGATTGATGAGAATGTGGTGGGCTCGATGGACGCAGAAATATGTGATGGGCTAGACAATGACTGTGACGGTGCAACCGATGAAGGGTTGTTGAATGCCTGTGGTACCTGTGGACCGGCGCCTGAGGAAACCTGTAATGCACGTGACGATGACTGCGATCGCCGCATTGACGAAGGCGTTCGAAATGCATGTAATGGCTGTGGCGCCGTACCTGATGAATCGTGTGATGGTGTAGATAACGATTGTGATGGTGACGTAGACGAGGCGTTTGCCGATTTGGGACAAGCATGTCGAGTCGGTCTTGGTGCGTGCGAGGCATCCGGGGTCTATGTATGCTCGGCTTCTGGAAATGGCGTCGTATGCGACGCGGAGTCGGGAAATCCGGAGGCGGAAACCTGTAATCTAGAGGACGATGACTGTGACGGACGCGTCGATGAGGGAACCGGTCCCGATTGTGGCAGTGAATTGTGTGATGGAGAGGACAATGACGGGGATGGGCGCGTGGACGAGGGTGAAGTCGAAGATGGTCGAAGCTGCGAGAGTGAACTAGAAGGATTATGTCAGCCAGGCTTCACGCTTTGTGAGAATGGCGAGTTGATCTGTGAGCCGAGAACACAGCCAACGCCTGAGCGATGCAATGAAATCGACGACGACTGTGATGGAGAGATTGATGAAGACGCCCAAGACCTCAACCGTTGTGGTGACTGCGGACCGACTCCGGTAGAGATTTGCAATGGACTAGATGAAAACTGCAATGGTGCTCTCGACGATGGTGCACCGTGTCCCGAGGGTTCAATCTGTGCCTGTGGAGGATGCGCACCGCCATGTTCAGCAGGTGAGTGCGGCAACGGTGGTCAATGCATTGATGGTTATTACATAACGGAC
>JBMYRY010000236.1:0-5016 GCA_049602795.1 Bradymonadia bacterium | reverse complement strand
ATTGTCGAACTCGTGTTCAGGTAGGCGGTGGTGACGAGGCAACCTGTAGTTGTGATTGTATCGAAGGCACAACCGGAGCATGCCCCGATTCAATGGTTTGTTCAAATGCGTACTGCACCTATCGACGAGGTCGGATTGTCTGCGAGCCGGTTGACAGCCAATTTCAGGCAAACGAAATGCCAAAATGCTTCCCAAAGACCCGAAGCCAAGTGTCCTGCACGTCACATGATGATTGCAGTTACGGACTATTTTGTATTGATGGAGCTTGCGGAGTCGACACCGAAGGCTGCGACACTTGTTCGGAATGTGTGCGGCAAAGTGATTGTGCTGAGGGCTCCAATTGCGTGAATACCCAGCGGGGCCGTCGTTGTCTGCACCCCTGCGAAAACGACGACCTTTGCGACGTCGGTACACACTGTGTACCGCTGCCTACCGTCGGGAGGCGATACTGCATTAACGACGACTCAGACCGCAAGGGTGTCTGCCCTCGGTCATGGAAGTGTCCTCTTGCGGACCGTTGCTTGCTCGACAGCGACTGTGACGACGACTGCTCATGTGTCGACAATGCCTGTGCCTGCGAATCAGAGACCGTGGACATGTCCTTGACTCCGGACGCTCAAACAACCCCACCAATCGAGTTCGCTGACAGTGAACAGGGCAAGACGAACTCCGGATGTGCGCTCAATACAGGAACGCCAAACTCATGGGTATTGAGTCTAATGTTCGTTGTCGGCTTGTGTCGAAAACGCCGACGTGAGGCTTAATACTTCAAGACTAATTCGGCTTGTTCTGACCTCTGAATCCTCAGGATGCCTTGCTGGAGTTCTTTGACCTGCGCAACCGTTGCACGCTCACATAGATTCGTTACAGACTGCTCCACAACGGCGGTTTTACTCGTTTTGAAGCTACGCCGGTAGATGAGACATTCATGCTTGTAGGCGATTGCCTTCGGCGTGTGCTTCACACGTGCGCCCGCAGGAAGCCTCATCTTAATCCGCCAATCAAACTTGCTAATGGGACCAGTCAGAAGAGCATACTTGCGGTCTTTAACCGTCAACACGTTGCTCGCCAGAGCGCGAATCGGGATACGCCAACGTTGCTCTCTACCTTCTTGGCGAACCGTGGCTTTCCCGGAAAAGCCAATAGACACATCAATTGGCTTAGCGAGATCTGTCACTTCGGTCAGTGACACCTTCCCCACCTGACCTCCGGGCGCGATCACATTAATAAGATACTGACCTAACCGTTGCTTGAATTGAGTAGGGTTGCGGGCCGATTGTCGCACCAACGCAGGAATTTGCCCAATGCCACTGAGTTTCAATTCCCCGTTAACCTCACCATCACGGCTCAATCTGACATCAACATCAGTTCGCAACGTATTCATCTCGGGCTTCTGAAACGGAATTTCCTGCCAATAGTGAACCTTTCTTTCACCATCATAGACGTATGCGAGAGTCCCTTGATCATCGTTCCTCAAGACATCGAGGTCTAATGTATCTACTGTTGGATCAAAGAATCTGCCTTCAGAGATGCCTTTCTGCTTCGGCACATAAACGATCGCATGATTGAATTGCTGGCTCGGCACCTCACGAAGAAGAGGTCCTCGGTCTCTCGTCCGCACTGATGCAAAATGCACGGCGATGCCCGCCTCCCGAGCGAGTGCAATGAACAAAACCGCTTTATCTTTACAGTCTCCGTACTTTCGCTCGATCACCTGGGCTGCGGCATGTGGCTTTACCCCTGCAATCGTTTCCTCATAGTCTTGCTGATAACGTATCTGACCAATCACATAATTATGTATCCGCCTTACGCGATCCATCGTATTTGTGCTGCCTTTCAGGATGCGTGTCGCAATCTCTTTCACCTCCGGACTTTTTCGGTAAGCATCAACAAGAAGTGCTTTCTCCCATTCCGCAAAAGTCGACCAATCGGGCACCGTGCTCATCGCAACCCTCTCGGCTACTTCGTTCATGGGCGGCATTCTCACTTCTGAAATAATTGGTTCGAGGTCCCTAGCAGACCAAACCAAACGTCGAAACTCTCCTCTAACACTCTCTTCGAAACTGACTTTATCGGTACGCATTTGGTTGACCGTCTCGTTGTTGGGCACCCACATGACCCACCGAGCTTGATGCACAGCGGTATCTCGCGCTTGAAACCAAAACCCACGATCGATATGCCCTGAGAGATAGGCCTCGGGCCGAGAATCAATCCGGTACTGCAGCACCACCGTCGACCCCACATCGAGCTTTCGATAACGAATCGAACGCCCACGAATCGAAGACGCTTCGATTCGTTGTCCTGCTTGATTAACCGCGTACGCGTTAAGCAATTGATGCTGACCGCCACTTCGTATCACCATCTGCGTGATATCATCTCGGCCTTCTTGGTTGAGCGCATGAACCACCATCGTCACAACATTGTAGGTGCTTCCATCCTTTTGAAGCCAAGTCACTTCATCATCCAATAAATATGCGACCTTGGCACCGGTGATCTTATTGGTGAGTTCCACTCGATTGGCGATTAGTCGTTCGATCTCTTTATCCGTAGGAATATCCTTGCGCCAGGGTCCATCAGCCTTCGGTCCTAGCCAAGCGACCCGCTTCGCTAGTTTTCGATTTTCGGGGTCCCGATCCAAGCTCTTCCGAAGCAAGGTCAAAGCGCTTACGCTATCTCCCTCTCGCAACTTTAAGCGACCGAGTAGCTTAAATGCCTGACCAGAAGTTGGTCTTAACTCGACCAAGCGCTCAAGAATTGCTCGGGACGCCCCGTAATTCCCCGCTCGTCGATGGACCTCTGCAAGCTTATGCCATTGCTCGACAAAGTTCGGATATGCCTCTACAATCTTCCCCGCCCACTCCAGCGCATCATCATAGAAATCGCTACCCAGACTTAGCCAATAAAGAGATTTCAAAGCTTTAAAGTCATTCGGAACCGAGTCGATGATGTCTAGATAAACAGTCCATGCTTTCTTGTACTCTCGAAGGTTTTTGTAGGCTTGCCCAAGCAAATGTGCATGGTCGAGCGGCGTCTCATTGTTATCGCGAAACCTCTCAAGTAAAACAGCGGATTCCTCATACCATTTCTGCCGATTGTAGTTGTGCACCAAAGCGGCGACTAACGACCAGCTATTTGGCCGAGCGGACAAACGTCTACGTAGCAGTTCACGCGCTTTCACCTTCATCTTCTGATTCGACCAAAACCGAGCAAGCGAAATCGAAATCGATGGATATTGCTCACCATACTCCGTCTCAAGTTGGTTCAATAAGTCGCTTGCCCTTCCCCTCTCTTTGTTGTCTACCAAAGCCTCTGTGAACTGATGAATCAACATCACACTTTTATCGTTGGTCGATGCACGTTGTCCTAACTCGACAGCGCGTTTGTGCTCGCCCAACCGCATTAATTTGTTCACTCGGCGGAAGTATGAATAACTTGATGATGGGGTCGGCAGAACACCGCTTTTCTTGAAAGCAGGCTTTCCTGTCACATTTTGAATCTCTTCTATTCGTGTTCGCTCACGAAGGCTTCCTTTGATGCTAACCCCTGACTCCCCCGTCACACGCATCCTCAAGCGCCAACTTCCAGATTCATTCATCGACTTTACCAAAATCCGGTGCGTCCCCGCTTGGAGGGTTGCATTGACCATCACGTTGTCCAAAACAGCGCGCTCGATCGTACGAGACTCAAACGCGAGTTGCCCATCAACCCAAACCTTGACTGGATCAGACGTCGTCAATCGAAATTCAACCGCCTGCGGCTCCGTCAACTCGAATTCACTCTGCGCATACGCGGTTTGCCACTTTGTTGGCGCGATCAATTGATCAAACGTGAGCGTCCCTAAGGGGCTCAACATCGGAGCTCGCCTCCACGACACAGGTAGCACAGTGCCAGGTACCGAATCCCCCGTCACTCCAACCGTTTCCGGAGGATAGGCTACGTTGAACCCTTTACCCTGATCATTATCAAAAGGCCCGATCAGGAACGGGGTCAACACCCCCGTCATGGTGCGTTGAGAGAGTGCTACGCCTTGTGCATCACCAAGCTTTATTGCGTACTCATACAAGTGAACGCCATACAGTTGTTTTTGCCCTTCTGGTGTACGATCAATACACGCCGATAAAATACTGACCAGCGAACGCATTTCCTCCTGCGTCAAGCTGAGCGACTCAATGCGAGCAAGGATGTGATCGGCATCCGTTGTAGCCGACAGGGCGAGCGCCCGAAGAAAATGCCGATTTGCATCGGAACCACGAGCCTGCAAGAGGGCTAACTCTCCAGCGAGTTCCTGGCTGACAAATGCGTCAGAGGCAAGTGCCTGAGCCTTTCGAGTGACATCCACCATTTCCTTCACCGAATCAGTGGCAAAGAAGCGATTCCGGAGCGCATCAAGCTGTGTTTTGATTTCGGCTGGGATATTTTCTTGCTTCACAAAAACGGTGTTTGCGCCACATGCCGCCAACAACAAGCAGAAAAGACACATGAACTGTGTCCCTCTCTTGACTCTCAAATCACGGTCATCCAACGTACTCAACCTCATTTCAACCTCGCTGCCAGACGAATCGCTTTGCTCTGGACCCTCGGATCGAAAGACACAAACTCTAGCCCTTGTAATCTCTGAATGAAGACAGCAGTCCTCTTCAATACACGCCCTGAATCCAAGTATGCTTCCAACTGTGTCAATACTTCCATCAACACCTTATCGGAGGTATGTTCTAACGCCCGAAGCCAAATCTCCGGGTCGTCCGGCAACCCGTACTTCTCGATGAGTTTATCAAGAGCCTTCATTAACCCTCGGCTCTCTTTTGCGTCGCGGACTTTTCTGAGTAATTGCTGTCGCTCACTCGGTCCTTCGCCATCTCCTGTGGGCAGCTTGCCTTTCAAGTGTTCAGGCACGACGCCTCGGTCAAAAAAAGCATCAAGCTTTTGTTTATACTGTGCCGTTGCCGTCTCAAGTTTTGGGCCTCGCCCTTTTGGACGGTCGTCTCGATACTCTTTCTTATCGCGACCTCGATCGAG
>JBMYRY010000235.1:0-5029 GCA_049602795.1 Bradymonadia bacterium | reverse complement strand
ATCGCAATCAGTTGGAGCGAATCTTGG
Source organism: Bradymonadia bacterium (assembly GCA_049602795.1). Classification (GTDB taxonomy): domain Bacteria; phylum Myxococcota_A; class Bradymonadia; order UBA7976; family UBA1532; genus JBMYRY01. The sequence continues at coordinate 5,002 of JBMYRY010000235.1, read as the reverse complement.
GTCGAGAGCGCGCAGTCATGCGTAAGGTTTTGACCAAGGCGTCTCGAGGACCTAAACGGATCGTGTTCGCGGAGGGGGACCATCCCAAGATCATCCGGGCAGCTCATATTTGCATCGAAGAAGGTATTGCGTTGCCCATCTTGCTCGGTAATGTGACGGAAATTCAGCAACAGGCGGAGGAGATTGACATCTCTTTAGATGGGATTACCGTCATTGATCCAGCCACGACAGACAAAGAGAAATTTCAGCACTACGTCGACGTTTTTAGTACCCGGCGCTGTCGACAGGGGGTGACCAAAACAACCGCACGACGTGCGATGCAATCTCGAAATTATTTTGCGGCGATGATGGTTGAGATGGGAGATGCGGATGGCTTTTTGAGCGGCATGGCATTGAGTTACCCGGAAACGATTAGACCAGCACTTGAGGTCATTGGTCCTCGGCCCGACATCAATCGGGTAGCGGGTGCTTATTTGGTCATTCTTGATGATGGGGTTAAGGTTTTTGCCGATACCACCGTTAATATTGACCCCCGAGCCGAAGACCTGGTTGAAATTGCCATTGAGACGGCGCGAATGGCTCGCCGGCTCGACATTGATCCGGAGATTGCAATGTTGAGCTACTCCAATTTTGGGAGTAATCGCTCGGCATCGGCGGCGAAGGTTGCGAAAGCTGTAGGCATGCTCAAAGAGCGAGCGCCGGAATTGAAGGTCGATGGAGAAATTCAAGTTGGTCCAGCACTGGATGTAGAGCAGAGAAATCGGCTCTTTGATTTTTGCGAACTAACAGGTTCCGCGAATGTTTTGATATTCCCTGAATTAAATAGTGCAAATATTGGATACAAACTGATGCGGCATCTAGGACAGGCAGAAGTTGTGGGTCCGATTCTAATTGGTATGAATCGTCCGGTGAGCGTGCTTGAGCGAGATTGCACCGTTCGTACGGTTGTCAACATGGCTGCGATCACCGTCGTACATGCCCAGGAGATGTCGTCTGAAGAATCTGGAAATGAGTAGTTAATCTTGAAGAATAATGATGAGTGGATAAGTTGGGACGCGACTCAGCTGGGACAAGCGATTGTTCAACATAATGTTGCCTATTGGCAAAGCAATGCTCCGAAAATCACTGATTATGAATATGATCGTATGGTTGAACGACTGCGGACCTTAGCACCAGACCATCCTGCGTTGAGGGATTTGGGAATGCCCGAATCGACTTTGGGCAATCCTGTACGTCATTCGCGGGCAATGTTGAGCTTAGACAAAGCTTACGACGAAAAGGCGTTATTGCATTGGGCGAGTAAGTTCGAAGGGGACTTGGTGATGACCCCCAAGGTCGACGGTGTTGCGTGTAGCCTTCGCTATGTTCAAGGGCGACTCAAGGTTGCAGCAACGAGGGGTAGCGGTAGTGTAGGTGAAGACATTACGCAGAATGTTCTTCAGATTGTCGATGTGCCAAGAGTCCTGCAGGGTACTTCGGAGGATATTGAAGTGCGTGGCGAAGTGTATTTGCCATTGTCTGAATTTGAACGCGTTAAGCACGAACTTGCAAACCCTCGAAATGCGACGGCGGGTGCTTTGAAACAAAAGCGAGCAGGACGAGCCAGAGAGCTTGGCATTCGATTTATGGCATACGACGTTTTTGGCACGCCCGCAGAGACGGAGATGGAGAAATTAAGGTATGCATCGGACTGGGGATTTAACGCTGTGGAGCAGACCCTCGTCACGCGGTCCCAGGTGCAAGCGGGATATGAGTCATACGTAGCTCGGCGCGCAAGTCTCAACTTTGAAATTGATGGCATTGTCTTCAAGGCAAATCGGCTAAGCGAGCATGCGCGTTTAGGCGAAACCGCACATCATCCGAGATACGCGATTGCTTATAAACTTCAGGGGGATAGCAACACAACCATCCTGGAGGCAGTTGAATGGAGCATCAGCCGAACTGGCGTTTTGACGCCGGTAGGCATCGTGGCACCGGTTGAACTGAGTGGGGCGGTGGTGACTCGAATTACATTACATCATTGGGGGATGGTCAAAAGCAAAGCGCTTACCCTTGGCGCAGAAGTGGTCGCGATGCGTCGGGGCGGTGTAATTCCCCACTTGGAGCATGTTGTAACGCCTGGATCGGAGACGATTTCGCCGCCGATAAGTTGTCCAAGCTGTGGCATGACCACCATCGAAGATGGTGATTTGATTCGATGCGGCAATCGATCCTCGTGCCCTGCACAAGCCGTTGGCGTCCTCTCTCATTATGCAAAAGCCGTTGGAATAGAAGGGTTTGGAGAGGTTTGGCTGGAGACATTTGTAGAGGCCGGTCTGTTGAAGGCTCCCGCTGACTTTTACTCGTTGGAAAGTGACAGCCTCTTAGGGTTTGATCGCATGGGGCGGACTTTGGCTAAAAAGCTTCTTGAGGAGGTCGAGAGTGCGAGACGTGTCCCCTTAGAAATTTTTCTGTACGCCCTAGGTCTTCCGGACGTAGGGAAATCGGTTGCCGAGACGGTCGCATCAGCGTTCGGGAGTTTAGTTCATGTTCGTGACGCTCAGGAGGAGGATTTCTTAGCGCTGCCTAAGATTGGACCAATTGTAGCTCGTAATCTAAAGGATGGGTTGAGCGAACAGCGAGATGAGATTGACCGGTTACTCAACTATATTGACGTCGTGCCTTATGAAGTTGAGGCGGTGCAAGCTGTTGAAACGATTAGCAATAAATCATTTCTCTTCACTGGTACACTCGTTGCGATGAAGCGCGGTGATGCGCAAAGCTTGGTTAAGTCACGGGGGGGGATTGCGGCAAGCGGTGTGTCGAAGAATCTCGACTACCTGGTGATTGGTGATGCGGGAACCGCCGGGAGTAAGCTGAAAAAAGCTCAAGCCATCGGAGTGACGATCTTGAGCGAGACCGAGTTTATGGCGTTATTCGACGCATAATACCAACTGCTTTAAATCTTTGCCTTGCCGTCGACTATTGCTCTAAACTTGACGCACGATGTTTAAGGATAAATCTACATTTCGGGTGTGTTTTCGCGTCGGGCTTCTGTTCTGCATTTCTATTTTCCATGGATGCATTGAAGGTACGAAATCGACGATGAGAGATGTTGATGCCAACGTGTCGATGAGTTCTGACATGGGGGCTGAGTTTGACCTTAGCGGCGCTGACCAGAAGCTGTTTGATGATCGACAATTGCGTATTGCCTGTGGGGCAGCGACGCATGGTCACTGCGGGGACACTCGATATGAAATGTCTATCGAGACTGATTCTTTAGTGCAAATTGAAGTGGAGCTACACGCAGGCGCCCAGCCGGAGACCGCCACCATCGTTCAGTTCACATTCGTCGATTCCATGGGCATCGACCTACCGGTGAATAGTGTCGACGGTGTCGAAATTCAATCTCGGTCTGTCGCGACTGATGAAGACGGACGAGCCGCGGTGCGCTTAATGACCGGATTTGATGAAACAGATGTCACCGTGCGCGCATCGATTCCTGGGCTCGCACCCGTTGAGTGGGTTGTGGAGGTTCGACGAGTGCAGGCGGGTACCCTGGAGGTTGACACACGTTATCAGCCGGGTAGTCAAGCGCAGGGGAACAGCCTCTTTGACACCGTCTCAGTCCTTTTATTGGAAGATGAAGGCGAAGATGCAGCATGCGATGGCTTTCGTAACGCACCGGGTACTCTCGCGATTCATGCTGTCAGAGAGGCTTCTACGAGTTTTGTTGTGACCGCTGATGATTTTCGGGGTCTGGTGGTTTTTAACAGTACAGATTCAGGACGACTGTATACGGCTGTCGCCTTGGTGCGTGACCAAGAGGACCGGCTGGTTGGGTTTGGGTGTATTAGTGGCGTAGCTGTTGAGCCCGAAGAGACGAATCGATATGAACTAGTCATTGAGAATGTTGAAATTCCCCTCGATTACAAGGGGAGATATCGAATGCGGTTGCGGCTGGACCTGAGCGATATTTTGTCTGTCAACTCTGACTCATTGAGTGAAGACAATTTAGCTCGACTGGGACGTAGCATGCTTTTCGAATCCTTTCGTCACAAAGTATTTCAATTTGGGCAGGGTGAGGGTGATCGGGCACGACTGCTTAAAGACCTGTTCTGCGACTTTATTTCATTTGAAGGCGAGCAATGCAGTCAGGTGGAGTCATACATTGTTCGTGGGCTTTTAGGACCTTTGATCGATGACGTTATTGCCTCAGAAGGACCGGAGTTCTTCGAAGCGATGACGCTGTATTCAAAAGCGATCAATGCATTGAAGAGAATTGAAGTAGACGCGTATTTGAACATCATTAATGCATCACCAGATAGCTTTGGTTTCTTGAGAGCAAACGATATTCACTGGAGCAAAATTCGGTTGGTGCGGGGAGACGCTTGTAGTGCTTGGGGGACAGACTCTGAAAACTGTGAATGGCGATGGTTTCCGATCCATGAACTCCATCTGAATGAAGCGGGCGAGTTCTTTCCAGTTCGTGCTTTAGTCGATGGTCAAGCGAGCGGATTGAATTTGGCCTTCCGACATCATGAGATGGAACTTCACTTTGGGTTGATTGTGACTAAGTTGTTGGAGGCATGGTTCTATCCTGCGGTATTTTCGGTATTGCCCAATACGTCGATTCAAGGTGTTCTAAGAGAGGTTTTACCGTGTTTGCCGGTGGACCAGTTCGTGGGGGATGAACCATTTTGCGAGCCATTTCTCATCACCAATATTGAGTTTATACTTCGCACAATGCTGTCGCAGTATAATTTCGGTGGCTTTAATCTTGGGTTTGCTGGTTCTGGTCAGGTCGTGGATCGGGACGGAGACAAGAAGGTTGATGGCTTTACTCGGGGCGTGTTTCAGGTCTATTTGCCCGAGCTAGCAGGTGATTTGGTTGATATGGAGCAAATGTCTCCGCGTACAAATGATGAAGAGGAGCGCGATTTATTGTCGCGGCAGACTCCTTTGATCAAAACGTGCTTCACCGCTTGCAGATGTCTCTTGGATCCATGCAGGTGCGAACCTG
>JBMYRY010000234.1:0-5035 GCA_049602795.1 Bradymonadia bacterium | reverse complement strand
CCCACAAGAGTCAGGTCGCTTTCGTACGATGGGTAGGGGAGACCCGCTATCCATCCAATTTAAGTGCGTCACCGGCAACTCATTTACAGAGTGCAGATGACGGTCACGATACGTAGACCGCATGAGGTGCAGGCGAACGTCAGGCGTATGCTTACGTTCGTCCGTCATCAATGACGCGCGATTTGGCGTAGCGTGCGGTAGATACCCACCACCGTTGCTATGCGAAATGTTGTGTGCGCAATTCATCGAGCAGCCCTCCATGGCGACTTTTGCATCATCAATGTCATCCCAGCGCTTATCCCTCGTGTTCGCACTCGTCGTGTACAGTTCGTCGGATTGACGGACTGGTACTGACGGAGCACCCCACAAGAGTCAGGTCGCTTTCGTACGATGGGTAGGGGAGACCCGCTATCCATCATGAATGCCATCCGATTAGGCGTGGCATGTTCTGCCTGGCACGGTCGCAGTTTCATCCGTTGAGCCGTGATACTGGCGTCAGCCACTTGGCGACCCAATATCCACGTCTCACCCGTAGAGCCTTCACGTGTACTGCCAGAACCTGTCATTTGGTCGCCATGGACCTGCGTCCAATCTGAGTAAGAGAAACCCAATATCCTTCTGGCGAAGTGCGGACCGACCGGCATTGTGCCTTGTAGGTCATTCGCTGGATTTTCTAGGCTTCGCTCAAACATGATGACTACCATTGGCATGACACGTTATAACGCTCATGACCTCTCACTTGATTCGTGTGGTTATCGAATCATCCAGTCCCAAAGGGCTGGTTCATCAAGAACCATTTTCCTTTAAAATGAGTACGCTGAGCGAATGACTGTTTGGGAGGGACCCAATCACAACACATCTCTCAGTCAATAGATCTTTGTCTACGACTACAGTGATGTACGATTGATAATCGATACCCGTTCATTCTCAGAAGCAGATCGAGGGCAAAGCCAAGACCTAACGCTCAAGAGTTTCGAACAGTGGTGATTGATCCTTCAACTAACCCGTTCACTACTGGTGACTCACACCTTCATCTCTTCTCAATCTAGGCATAGCGCAGTCTAAATAACTGCCCAGGACTTCGCGTAAGTTAGTCACATCCTTTGGTGATGGCGGCATTAGAATGGGCCTTGTTGGACAGGTATGCTGACCTAGGAGCATCGATTGAGGCTCTTAGGTCAGCTACATACAACATTTCCAAGTCGAATGACGCTTCCCCGGGGATTTAAGCTCCCGTTATTGGACGTGACCTCCGCGAAATCACTTGCCTAGACCTATCGCTTACTGAAGAAGCGACAGGGCTGACTGACTCTGCTGATTCGCCTGGGCGAGAATCGACGTGGCTGCCTGTTGCAACACTGAATGACGACTCAAGTTTGAGCTTTCTACAGCAAAGTCTGCATCGAGGATACGACTCTTCGATGCCGACAAGTTCTCGGAGATGTTCGCCACGTTATTGAGGGTCGACTCCATTCGGTTTTGAAGGGCACCTAGTCCTGAACGGTCCTGTGATACCTGTTCAAGGGCGCGGTCAATCACTTGAATCATACGGTTAGAATTTTGACGTGTCAGGGTATCCACAGTACTTACGGAGTTACTCGCATTCACACCAATGGTCTGAGCGTTAGCAAATCCCAAGTAAGATAGATTGGCACCATCCACATCGTAAGAGGTTTCACTTTCAAGTTCAATTTCCGCCGTGTACACCTTGGTTGACAGACCGGTAAATGTAGCTGCATCGGCGTCAGATGTGATGACTTCAATATTGCGACCATCCACTGCGGTCAACACTAATTGATAGTCTGCGTCTCGTGTCGCGACGACCCCGGTGTCAGCTGCTACAGCATTGATTTGAGCGAGTAGTTCGCCGTCACTGTCATCGTTCTGAACATCAAATCCGGTGATAATGACGCCATTGAGTTGCAAATAGCTATCTTCATCTAGCGACCCTTGAGTGATGTTGCCTGAATCCTCGACCTTCGTTTCCATGACTCGTGCGACTACATTGGTGTGTTCACTCGCATCGTTGATTGCTGCCGCTTTAGCAATTGCCGAACCGGTTCTGAACGACGTTGACAGTGCATCGTCCGCATTGGTTGTATTACGAATCGTAACTTGGTTAATCGTAATATCGCCTGCGGCTTTTGAGAATGCATGAGTTGAAACCGTTGCCGTCTTCGTCAAAGCTGAACGACCCAAAGCCGTTGAGCGCGTATCTCTAATACTAATGTTAACTGTTTCATTCGCGTTAGCACCGACGTGCACAAAGCGCTGAATGAAGCCACCGTCTAAGACTTTGTGTGTATTGAATGTTGTCGTGTCACCAATCTTGTCAAGCTCAGCTTTTAACTGTGTAATTTCAGCGTTGATTGACTCTCGGTCAGCTGCCGTGTTCACGTCATTCGCTGCCTGCACCGCAAGTTCCCGCATTCTCTGTAGAATGTTAGTTGTCTCTTGAAGTGCGCCTTCAGCAGTTTGCGCTAGGCTGATTCCGTCGTTGATGTTTCGTGTTGCCATAGCATATCCGCGAATCTGAGAGCCCATTCGTGTTGAGATGGACAATCCCGCAGCATCGTCTTTGGCGCTGTTAATTCGAAGACCAGAAGAAAGTCTCTGGTATGTAGTGCTAAAGCTTCGCCCTGTCTTCGTGATGTTGCGTTGCGCATTGATAGAAGACACATTTGTATTAACGAACATTCCCATTTGTTTCTCTCCATGAGATACCTCGAGTTTCTTCCCGAGGCCGGCGTCCATGCCGAGGTTATGTACCCTTCAATCTAGAAGGGTTAGTTATATTGATACATTTAATTGAGTGTTAAGGCATCCTTAAAACTCTGTATCGGCGTTACACCAATGACATCGTCAGCCATTCAGAAGTCTTTAGCTTTTTTTTGTGCAGTGTGAATGGTGTTAAATGTGTGTTTTAAAAGGGTAATCTTAACTTGGTTTGTAATATGTTTTGGTAATTTTACACTTATTTTTGGGTGTTAAATTGTTATTTAATTGATGCTGTAAACTGGTTTTTAACTTGGGGTGTATCAAGTGAGTGATTTTTGAAGCGTAAATGGTCTAGTGAATGACGCATTGATAATTTTCGTCATTACCTTGGCGACTTGAGTCAAGGTTTCGACGATCTCTATGGTGAGATGCCTACTTTCAGGGGAAATCTTGATTGGCACGCAAATTGGAAGGTCTCTTTACGAACCGATAGAGAAGGGAGTCATTGGATGACCAACTACGTTAATCAGGATGAAATTGAAGATCTTCATCGGCGCATTGCGTTTGCAGAGGCGTGCAGTGAACCACTGAATTTTGACCAAATGCTTAATCGAGTTTGCGGACTCCTGAATGAGTGGGCACAGGCGGATGTTGTTACGCTAATACTCCCACCAGAGGATGACAACCTAGAGCCGATGCTTCATCTCTTTGGGAAGCACCCCGTATTGCCGCTCAGTGAAAGATGCATTCGGGATGATTGTTCGACGATGTTATCCGATTTGGAGTACGCGCATTTACCTGGTGAATCGTTACGCCTCCGGAGAGGTGTAGATATCCGAGCCATCAATGGCGTTGTTCGGGACGACTTCATGTATCGATTTTGGTGGCACGACATGAAAATGCACGGGGAGACCGTTGCGATTATCGCTCTGTATGGATTCGTGGATTGGGTTTTGTCGGCTCGTATGCGCCGCCTGTTGACGAGTGTTATGCCGACGCTGGCAACCGCAATAAATAATGCAGGCTCGATAGAAAACTTTCGAATTGCAAGCGACCGGGATGAGGTAACGACCGGTCTCAATCAGCGTGGTGTGTTTGAGTATTTGGATCGTGAATGTGCTCGGTCATCGGATAAGGACACAGATTTGTCCTGCATCTTATTTCAGATAGACGGTTACGATGAGATTGCCGGGACGCTGAATGGAGAACGTGTACTTCAGTCATTTTATGAAAAAGCCACCAGCAGCTTGAGACCGTATCATATGGTCGGTCGCATTGCTGATGCGGAGTTTGTTGCATTGCTACCTGAGACATCCTCGACCGAGGTCGTGATTATCGCTAATCAAATCGAACGCATGGCTAAACAGATTACACTCAATGACCGCCCACTCCAAGTGAGAGTCGGATATGCGACTATGAGCCAATGCACAGCAGATGAATTGCTTCATCGAGCGGACGAAAGTCTTAATGAAGCACGCAAGAGTGCACATGGATTTAGTCATAATGCGAGCTGAACTGTCTGTTTTTACGTCCCCGAGGAGGATTCATAAACGGTCAAGATTCGGAGCGAGATTTTCTCGCTCTCGGGTGATTACGGTTCATTTAGAACAGAGTTCTCCTTCATCGTTCAGCTTGTACCCGTCAACTCAATACTGGGCGGACACGTATCTTGAGGGGATGCGAATGATGCACCGTCGTCGAGACCAGTATTTGTTCTACCGGTCTACATTCGATTCACGAAAATTGCAGTCCCCCACGTCATTTGGTTTCTAGGGTCACAGAGCGTTGACAGGACCGGGCAAGCCTAAATAACCACGAGACACGCAGAGGTGCTTGATTAACACACCGCTGCAGTTCTATATTCGCGCAGTATTTTCAATTCAGGAGCGAAACTGCGATGTGGTCAAAGCTATTTATCTTAATTACCGCCCTTTTGGTCTTCGGCTGTGGAGAAGAGTCTAGTGATGGTGACTCATGTGACGGTCCAATGGTTATTGGCAGGGACAATGTCGGCTGCGACAATGAAGGCGGTAGCGCCGGTAGTGACGGACAGGGAGGTGCAGGTGGTGGCGTCGGCAATGTCGTCGAAACACGAGAGCGCTTGAGTTACATCAAGCAGGTCAATGATGATAGTGGAGCTCGGTCGGACCTCTATTTTTATGACTTCGAACTCGATGATGAAGTGAACCTAACGGAAGGCATTGACGAGGTCGATTGCAACACGCGGTCATGCAAGCTAAGCGATAGTCAAAGTACAGTTGGTTGGCTAGCACGACAACCGAATGGCAGTTTTAACCTTAAGGTCGCAAGGGTCGAT
>JBMYRY010000233.1:0-5042 GCA_049602795.1 Bradymonadia bacterium | reverse complement strand
TTTGGCGTCGCAGGCTGAATCTAACGCTCGAAAAGTCGCGACGGGCGATTTAGTAACGCGTACGGATACCGGAGAAGCGCTGACTGAATCGATGCGTGTTTTTCAGACACAACTCAAGCACGCCCAGCCCACCCCGAATGTCCCGTTAATGAAGAGTCTGTGGAGTCCTTTGAACCGAGTATTGGCCGAAGTGCTCAAACGAGAGGTGAAGCCCGAAGATGCGATTCGTGAAGCGCGTCTACTGATCGAACGCGGGGGAGGGACGCCTTGAAAAGAGTTACTGCGAGTGTGTTGGTTGCTCTAATGGGCCTTTGCTCCATTGGTGTTGGATATGTCTTGACCGAGCTCTATGCTGAAGAAGTCGTGGAGCGAACGATTTCAGCTCTGGCTGTAAATGAGATAGAGACTGACTTGTCATCGCTCGCCATTGACCGTTGGCAAATCAAAAATGAAAGTTCTCATGCGCTCGCGCGGCGATTGAGTCTTCATTCAACGTCCATACCGGGTGAAGCACCTAAGAAATTGTCGCTGGACACTGCCCAGGATGTTAATTTTGCACACGCTTGGCTTGCCGCAAAACGGGGCGAGAAAAGCTTCAGAGATCAGTCATTTGTCTATCTCTTGTCAAGTGGGGTCAATGGCGTAAATGTACGGCGCATTGCGATTGCGCAGCTGCCGCGTCCGGGATTGTCGCTCTATGGCGTTTTGGCGACGCTACTGGCACTGGTAATCTGGTTCGTGAGTGTCCGAGTATCTCCGTCTCGGAGGACCGTACTGGTTGGAAGCACTACGTTTGCAGCGACTTGGGTAACCACCATTGTGTGGTGCTTCGAGCGTGCTTGGCAGGCGATCGAACCGTTGGTTCCAAATGCGCTGCCGTCTTCTCAAATTGGGGAGAGCATGATTGTTGTCGCGGCTGTGCTCGTTCCCGTTGTGATCGCGGCGGTATTAGGGACGAAAAGTAATGGGCTAGGATCGCCCCATCGCGAAGCGTATGCGTATTTGGTCCCCGCTGTAATCAGTATGCTCGTTCTCGTCTTCATCCCCTTTATCCTAGGCATTGGTCTTGCATTCACCCGCTACGTTTCGGGGGGGTATGAGTGGGTTGGCTTGGATAATTTTGTAAACATTCTGTCGAATGAAGGGCTCGGTCTTACTCATCCGCTGAGTTTTTATTTTACATTAGCAGTGACCGTGCTTTGGACATTTCTAAATGTGATCTTTCACGCGGGGCTTGGTCTCGGATTAGCGCTCTTACTTAATCGGCCAACTCTCAAGTTCAAGGCTGTTTATCGAGTGTTATTGATTATTCCTTGGGCGGTTCCAAGCTACATTACTGCACTTGTATGGCACGGTATGTTTAATCCAACCGACGGTTTTATTAATGCGTGTTTGGTCGCGAGTGGGCTCGACGGCGTTGCATGGTTTGACCATTTCTGGACCGCCTTTTCCGCGAATGTCATTACGAATACGTGGCTTGGCTTTCCGTTCATGATGGTGGTGAGCCTCGGTGCACTGCAGAGTATTCCAACTGATCTCTATGAGGCGGCGGAAGTAGATGGTGCAACCCGTTGGGATTGTTTCAAGTCGATCACGATTCCGCTCTTGAGACCCGCTTTATTGCCTGCAGTGATTCTGGGAGCGGTCTGGACCTTTAACATGTTCAATGTCATTTATTTGGTGAGTGGTGGAGGACCGAGTAATCAAACCGATATCCTCATTACGGAAGCCTACCGATGGGCTTTTGAGAAAGATCGCTACGGCTATGCAGCGGCTTATTCAATGCTGATTTTCATGATTCTTCTTCTGTATAGTTTCATTACTCAGCGGATTGGTCGTTCGGGCGATGAGGAGGCTGTATGAAACATTCAACCACACAACGACAAGAACTCACGATACATCTCGTCCTAATTTGCTTTTCGGTTTTGACGCTTATTCCTGTGCTGTGGGTGTTAAAGACCGCCTTAACCGCTTCGCGAAACTTGTCGGTATCGCTTAATCCCTTTCCTGATCGGTTTGAACTAGACAATTTTGTTGACCTGTTTGATTCCGAGTTGTTTTGGACTCAGTTGATGAACTCGGTCGTCATCTCGGTTGCGACGACGCTCGTGGGCATCTTTTTCGCGTGTACGGCTGCTTATGCGTTCAGCAGATTTCGTTTTCCGGGTCGCCGGCTTGGTCTCATGGGCTTCCTGGTTACCCAGATGTTCCCGGGGACGATGATGATGATACCGTTGTATCAAGTCCTAGAATGGCTGTCTTTGCTGGATGCCTCGCTGGGCTTGATTTTGGTATACAGCACCACGTCCATTCCATTTTGCGTTTGGATGCTCAAGGGATATTTTGACACCATTCCCACTGAAATTGAGGAGAGTGCGGTGATGGATGGTGCGTCCCAGTTCACCATCTTCTGGCGGATCATTATGCCGCTTAGCCGCCCAGCAATTGCGGTCACGGCGTTATTTAGCTTCATGACTGCATGGAACGAATTTATTTTGGCTGCGACCTTTATGAGTGACGAGGCGAGCTATACTTTACCGGTTCGTCTGCAGCAATACGTCACGAAATACAACACCGACTGGGGGCATTTTGCAGCAGGCGCAGTGGTGGTGAGTATTCCGGTAATGGTGCTCTTTTTCGCATTGCAAAGGCATTTAGTAGGCGGTCTAACCGCAGGCGGAGTAAAGGGGTGAGCCTCGTTGAAGGCCTCGCGCATCGGTATCGCGACTTAATTCCCAACCCGAAAGCCTTTGTTGATTATGCATCTCGACCCGCCCGCTCAGTCACATGGCGTAATCCTCTAGCAGTATCTCGTGAAAGACTTAAGCAGTGGATACAGGAGAATTGTCCCGATGCTGAAGAGCTCGGATGGAATGCAGATGCGTGGCGGCTGCCTGCAGATGCCCGACCCGGCTTGTGGTCCATCTATCTAATGGGGTGGGTGTATGTTCAGGATGAAACGTCTCTAATCGCGAGTACAATGTTGGATGCTCAACCCAATGAACGCATCTTAGATTTGTGTGCAGCACCTGGCGGTAAGGCAGTTCGGGCCGCAACGATGATGAACGATCGAGGACAACTCATTGCGAATGATATGAACGGTGGTCGTCTTGTCGCATTGCGACGTGCGTTCGAGCGTATGCTGGTAACCTGTGCCGCGGTTACTCACGGCAATGGACTCAAGTATCCAATGGAAGAGAATGGCTTTGACCGGGTTATTGCCGACGTTCCATGTAGTTGTGAGGGTACGAGCCGAAAGCAACGCCTTAGGTCGCTAGAAAGCTCTTTGGAGTTTCGTGCATCCATTAATCAAACTCAAAAGGGGCTACTGCGACGTGCACTGAAATTATGTAAAGTCGGGGGCGTTGTTCTCTATGCGACGTGTACCTATGATCCTCTTGAGAACGAAATGGTTGTTCATGCAGCTCGGCACGCGGCAGATTTTGAAGTGATGCCCCTCGACTTGTCGGCGGCAATCAATTTCAGTCCAGGCGTAACCCACTGGGGTGGTTCTGAGTTAAGGTCAGACTTAAGGCATGCAGTTCGTCTTTATCCACATCAGAATGACTCGGGAGGCTTCTTCTTTGCTTGTCTACGAAAGCTTTAAGCCTCTCGATGATCAAATGCTCTTACCCAAATGGTGCGAGAATCATTTCGACATCGCTCCCATTGTTTTTGACGGGTATACCTTCTGGCGGAGGCAGAGTGGCAAGGGGGTTTGGATCACTGCACCGGGGTTCAGAGATTTTGAACATCCGAGTGTAGCAGCTATGGGCATGCTCGTCATGAGACAGTTTCCTCCAAAGGGCAAACCGACCTCCGTTTTTCTTCAGCGCTTCGGGCAGACTGCTACGCGAAATGTGTATGACCTTCAACCCGAGCAAGTGGATGCTTTTCTGAGACGAGAACCCATTCTCGTCACACCGGTGGATGATAAGAGAGGGTATGCGTTAGTTCGAAGTGGCGACCAGGTCATTGGATGCGGTCGAATTTCTGGTCGGACACTCATCTCCGAGATTCCCAAGCATTGGCTTGCCGAGCTTGGGCATTAGAATTCTACAAGGCAGTACGTCGTAGCGTCGAGCGACACCTTTAAAAACCCATCTTCAAATCGAGTTGGCGCATTAACCGTTGACGCGGTCAGCGGCTGTTTTAGAGAGAGTGTAAGGGCATCCACTTGGTTAGAATGGGCAACGGTGTAGTCAAAGTGTTCCTCAACGTGGTTTCGCTTTACGGTCAGTTTACCATCGCGGTCGAAGATAAAGAAAAACGTCTGGAAGAGTGGGGTCACAAAGTTCGCCAGCTTTTGCATGACCGGGGGACTTAAACCAACGGTCTCAGGATCTGCCTGCAGTGTGCAGGCTGCATCGAGGTTCCATTTGCCCACGAGTTTTTCCGTTGGTGTTTTCGGTTCGCAGCCGGTCAGTGCGATGGTCATCATGCAGAGTATCGTCATTCTCGTTGACATGTTTTCTCCAAAACGAATATGTGACCGGCATCGAGCACTCTAAGTGTTTCATCGACCACTGCAACCTTGATACTAAACGGATAGTCGCTGGAGTCAACTGAGACAGTCCACACCTTAGGTTCGACTTCGTTGATTCGTATGGGAGACACATGATCCCCATCCCTCGTTACAAGATGTAGTTTATTGCCATTGGCGATGACGAAGCATGCTTGCTTCATCAGGGGCCAAGCGGGGTCTGTTGGTGGTAGAATCTCAAAGGCACCTCGATTTGACGCATATACTGCAAACGTCGACTCTTTATTGAGTTGCCATTCTCCATCAAGTTTATTTGTTTGAGCTCCACATCCGAGTAGTGCAATGAGGCTCACGAATATGTATGTCTGAATCACGCTTTGGCTTCTCGTAAAGTGATACAATGTCAAACTGGCTTTATTGTGTTTAATTTTCATTGCGACGCAAGTACCAAGTTGTGCCTTCAAAGTCTAAGGCAAGACCGGTTTCAGTCTGAGTTACGCGCATTAGGAAAGGGGAGTCTGACACTCGGTACACAAGGCGCTTTTTATTTTCAGTGTCC
>JBMYRY010000232.1:0-5048 GCA_049602795.1 Bradymonadia bacterium | reverse complement strand
CCAACTCAGGTGTCGACTGTGGGCTTACCAATCCCTGTCGAGCATCGGCTGGATGATAGTGCACAGACTCGGTCCATCTACTCACTGATGCTTGAGCACAGCGTACGGCGTCAGCATTCACATCGACACCGCCTCCAACCAATCCAGCATGAGCTAGCCTCAAACTCAGATTACCCACCCCGCAATACAAATCCCAGAATGAACTCAGCGCGTTCGTCTCACACAGGTCTTCTAAATAGACCTGAATGGCTTCATTGACCTCGCTATTAATCTGAACGAATGATCGTATAGGGACAAAGTGATCGAGCCCACGACCCAGCGGCAATCGCTGATGTGGACTCACTGATTCCTCCTCAGATACGACAATTGTCGATGGACAGGCTTTCCTAAAGTCATCTGATGAACATTCAGAGATACCAAACCTACTGACTCCAAAAAGTCCATCCAAATCAGCTTCCCTGACATCCAAGTGAGTAAGCCCTGAAAAAAGGCGCGGCTGAACCAAGCTCAAATCGAATAGATGGGTAAGAATCTCACGAAGGCTCGGGGTCAGCACTGTACAAGATAAGGCTTTATTGGGATTAAAGAACATCGCGCGACCATTGTCGCATCGAACTCGAATTCGGCGTCGGTATTCGACCGGTCTAGAAGCGAACATCATTTGTGGCTGAACCGGTATACCGAGTTCATGCACCATTTCCTCAAGTTGTCTAAACTTGAGCATGGTGAAGGACTCATAGTCGCCATCGACGAGTCCGGGACAGCCACCACATTTTTTCGCTATGGAACAAACAAATGTCACGCGTTCTCCTCTGACTCACCGCTTCTCCAAGGATCGCTCTGAGCGAATCTTAGCACTCGAAGAGCTTTCCCGTTCATCTCGCTCAATCAAATGATCTCGAAGAGCTACGATTTCTGGAAATTTTGTCACGCTCTGTGGCACCATGTACGAGGAGCACTAAGCTATACTCTACGTTATTACGTCAACAGGGGAGATGAAACAATGGTTGGACGACTCGGACTGACGCTCGTCATGTTACTAGCTGCCGGAATATCGCCGCAAATGGCTTCTGCTCAGCAGGCACCGTTATCCTTTGATGAGTTACGAGACCAAGGGACTCTTTATTTCCGGAAAAAGCGTTTCAAACAGGCCTTTCGAGCGTTGAAGGCTGCGGCTAAGAAACCCCGCGGAAAGGAAGACTATAAGACACAGTTCTACCTTGCGCGAACAGCTGCCAAGCTCCTTCTGCTTGAAGAAGCCTTTCTCAAGTGCGAAGAATCTCTGAAGCTCGCCGGTTCAAATGAGAGCCGAAAAAACGAAGTGAATGCCTTTCGAGCAGAACTAGATAGCAAATATGGCGGTATTCGCCTCACCCCAGCAAAAGGCGAAACCAATCGGAAAGGCAGGATTTTTCTCGAAGCAAAGACCGGCATTATCAACAAGAAGAAGAAGGAAGTCTTCCAGACAATCCGTAAACGCTTTCGGGAAACCGAAATTCAAATACCGACAATCATATACTTACCTCACGGACAATTTCTTGCGAACAATGTCCCTGTAACCATCAAGCCCAACGAACTATCAGAAGTCGCTCTGTACCTCCAAGTTGAACGAACCGCAGCAGGTCCAACGGGACCTAACTGGTGGTGGATCGGTTCAGGCATCGCCGCAACCTTAGCGACCGGCATTGTGACGTATATTGCCGTACAAGACCCGATCGTTGAAGACCGACTCAAGGTGCGTATTGAGAAACCGGAGCCTACGACAGGGATGGAGTAATCCGATCATGAGAATTAAGTCACGGTGTATCCTTCCCGCTTTGCTCTTTGTGCTGCTCATCTTTGGATGCTCAGAGAAAACATTTCGAGATAGAGACTTGAGCCTGGACCTGAGAGCTTGTTTGGGCACTGTCGAAGGCGTGATGAGTACATGCCGCGAGCAAATTAGCGAAAGAGTGTCCGAGGATAACGACAATGCATGTCTCCTTTTTCAGGTGGTTGGTGCAAATGGCATCACCCGTCTATTTTCGAGTCCCCTCCAATGGCGAGACGGATGGCTTGAGCTACCAGGCTCCCTTGATCTCCCAGTCCGGGAAGGGCAAACAATTGCAGCAGAAGTCTACGTTTTTTCAATTGAAGGTGTCGCACCATCATGCAACGTCGACACACTCGCGTTTGGTACGACCTGTGATGATTCAACGCCATGGTGCCTCATCAAACTGCAGCAGCCTGAAGTTGTTGTTGCAGAAACAGGTGTGGTTATCGATTTCAACAACGGCAACGACGAATGTGATGTTTCGGGATCACTGACCACCCATCAGGACGTAGAAGCATGTGATGGTGCCGATAATGACTGCGATGGACGCATTGACGAAAATCTCCAGCTACGCGGCGCACCATGCGAATCAGATGCATTAGGCGCCTGTAAGCCCGGTAATGAAGTCTGTAGCTCGGGGATGCTCATTTGCGAGCCGATGCTCATGCCAACCGAAGAGACGTGTAGTGGGCAGGATAATGATTGTGACGGCACGGTCGATGAGGCTTTCCCAACCAGCGGAGATTCGTGTGAAACCGACCTTCAGGGTGCGTGCAAGCCAGGCAATCTTGCCTGTGCTGACGGCACGATTTTTTGTCAGGCACAACGAGAAAGTACACCAGAAACGTGCGATCTGGTGGACAACGATTGCGATGGTCTCACCGACGAAAGCTTTCCCGAGCAGGGAGAAGCGTGCGACACAGGGCTTGAGGGTATCTGCGCCGGGGGCGTGACTCGTTGCAGCAATACAGGGGCACTCGCCTGCGTTCAAACCCAAGCGCAAGGGATCGAAGAATGCGATGGTGAAGACGACGATTGCGATGGACGGACCGACGAAGATTTTCCGCTTACTGGACTGGAAAGTGCCTGTACGGTGGGGATCGGTGCCTGTGCGAGTCAGGCAACCTATGTCTGCCGCGAACGAGAGAATCCGAATGATATTCTAACGGGCCCAACGGCTGTTGTGTGTGACACTCGTGCAGGGAGTGCAACCAATGAGCTTTGCGATGCCATTGATAACGACTGCGATGGCACCATCGATGAAGGCTATGTAGACGTGGGTGGTACCTGTGAGGTGGGGGTTGGCGTTTGCCGTCGCGAAGGCGTTCGCGTCTGTGCAAGCGAGCAGGTAATCTGTAATGCTGAGCCCGGCGCACCGACACTTGAGCAATGCGCGAATCAACTCGACGACGACTGCGATGGTAAAGTTGACGAAGATTATGCAGACTTCAATCAGCCCTGCATAGAGGGTCAAGGCGTGTGCCAGCGGGAGGGAGTCTTTATTTGTGGCTTCACACCCGAAGCACCACTCCGATGTAGTGCACAGCAAGCCGCTCCAGCGGAGACAGATGCGATTTGCGACGGTCGAGACACGGATTGTGATGGACGCGTTGATGAGGACTTCCAAAGCGTGAGTACGATTTGTGGTACCGGAGCATGTCAGCGAGCTGGAGAAACGTCTTGTGTGAACGGCGAAGTGATCGACAGTTGTGAAGCGGGTGGAGGCATTAATCAGGATGCCACTTGTGATTTAGTCGACGATGACTGCGACGGCTTGCTAAATGAGGATTATGTGCGAACACCGAGCACATGTGGCGTTGGAGAGTGCGCTCGAACTGGTTTTGTGTATTGCATTCAAGGACAACTAGACGACTCCTGCTCTGAAGGTAATCCACAACCCGCGGACTATACCTGTGATGGACTTGACCAAGACTGCGATGAACGCGTTGACGAAAACTATGATCCGTCAGACAACCCGACCACCTGTGGCACCGGGCTCTGCGCAAGCACCGGGCAGCTCGTCTGTGTAAATGGTCAACTCCAGGACACGTGTACGCCACTCGGCGCTGAAAATGGGGATACCTGTGATGGAGAAGACAATGACTGCGATGGACGAGTCGATGAGGATTTCGTTGCTCAGACCACCACCTGTGGACAAGGCTTCTGCTTTAGGTACGGACAAGAGGTCTGTCAGCAAGGGCAAATCGTCGATACGTGTGTCGTGGGCGATCCTCGGAATAACGACGAACTTGACGAAACCTGCGATGGGCTAGATGACGATTGTGATGGAGAACTCGATGAAAACTACGCCACTACGCCAACGAACTGCGGTCAAGGTTTATGCGTAAGCACCGGCGAAATTATCTGTCAACAAGATGGTGCTGGTGAAGCCAGCGAAGTCAATACCTGTCAGGAGGCATCGGAGAACAGTACTGCTGACACCAATTGCGATAATCAAGACAACGACTGTGACGGCAAAACGGATGAAGGCTATATAGAGACTGATACGCAATGTGCCGCCGGCACCTGCCCGGCTACTGGAAAGCTCTTCTGTAGCAATGGTACAGAAACGAACTCTTGTGACTTTGCGAGTGAAAGCGGTGCAGAACTCTGCGGCACGGGCGTCGATGAAGATTGTGATGGAGAGACCGACGAAGGCTTCGACAACCTTGGCAATGGCTGCTTCGTTGGCATCGGCGCCTGCCGAAGCACCGGTCAATTCGTCTGCTCAAGCGATAAACTGTCCACCGTCTGCGGTGCCGTGGCAGGCTTACCTGAAGCAGAGATTTGTCAAGGTATTGATCCAAACGATGTTCGCTACGATGACGACTGCGATGGTCAAATCGATGAACACCCCACTCGGACTTTAGGGACAGCATGTGACGTGGGCGTGGGCGTTTGCTCTAACAGTGGCGTATACGTCTGTGGCGCCGCTGCGCAGGCCGGAGAGTGGGTCTGTAGCGTCTCTCCACTCACAGGAAACCAGGTTGTTGAAAACGTAAGTACAAACAACTGCAACACGCTGGACGACGATTGCGATGGACGGATTGACGAAGACTACGCGCTTGGCAGCGACTGTACACTCGCTGAGGGCGTTTGCCAAGTCTCTGGACAGTTCATCTGTGACGGGAACTCAGGCGCTCGGATTTGCGATGCCCAGCTAAAGCCCGACGGTGATAGTGATAGCATTTGTGACGATGGCGACAACTGTCCGGGCGTTTCAAATACAGACCAG
>JBMYRY010000231.1:0-5064 GCA_049602795.1 Bradymonadia bacterium | reverse complement strand
AAGCTTACACGCTACCCAAAGATTGGTCACAACGCCTGGGATCCCGCCTATGCAGATCCGAAACTGTACGAATGGCTCTATAAGCAGCGACGTCAGTAGCCCCCTCACCTGGCACATCACACGGCTCAATCAGTTTTCCTTCGTGATAGCGCCTTGACTTGAGCACATTTGAAATTTCTATGACCTTCTTTGGGTTGACTCCGTCAGCGCATTCCTAAATAACGTAGGCGGTTGAATTACATGGATTCAGACGAAAAGAACCCAACATGCTCTTTCCAACGATCGAATTTGGCATCTTTTTCGCCCTCGTCTTGCCTATCGCCTGGGCATTGCGAAGTCGTCGAACTGCTCGTAAATGGTTCCTCGTAACGATGAGCTACGTCTTTTATGGATTCTGGGATTGGCGTTTCACCCTCTTGCTCCTTCAGTGTTCAGCAATGAACTACGGAATGGGTCTGTGGCTTCAAAACTCAAGGCATAAACAGAGACAGATCGTTACACTAGCCGTCTCGCTCAACCTTCTGACGCTTGGTTTTTTCAAATACTACGGCTTCTTTGTATCGTCATTTAACAGTTTGCTCACATCTGTTGGCGCAGAGCGCGAAATCCCCATCTTCGAGATCGTTCTGCCTGTGGGGATATCCTTCTTCACGTTCCAAGGTATGAGCTATGTCATCGATATCTATCGAAAGAACATCAATGCCAGACGAAAATTAGTGGACGTACTGCTCTATATCTCATTCTTTCCTCAACTAGTTGCGGGTCCTATCGTCCGAGCGAAGGACTTTCTCCACCAAGTTGACCGTCCTTTAGACAAGATGACTTTGCCTTCAGCATTCGCGTTCAAACTCATCGTGATTGGATTATTCAAGAAAGTCGTCATCGCAAATTATTTATCTACACTTCTTGTGGATGATGTATTCGCCGACCCCTCGAGATTCAGTAGCATCGACGTACTTTTCGGTATTTACGGATATGCTGTACAGATCTATTGCGACTTCAGTGCCTATACGGACATTGCGATTGGCGTCGCGGCCTTACTCGGCTATCAGTTCTTACAAAACTTCGACAGTCCCTACCGGGCAACTTCACTTCAAAACTTCTGGCGCAGATGGCATATTTCGCTCTCTACGTGGTTGAGAGACTACCTTTATATTTCCCTTGGGGGCTCGCGCGGCTCAAGCCTTAAGACCAATCGAAATCTCTTCTTAACAATGTTTCTCGGTGGTCTCTGGCATGGTGCTGCGTGGAACTTTGTGATTTGGGGGGTGCTGCATGGACTTGCGCTGGGGCTTGAGCGCATTGTGGTTCGTTTATTTGGTTCTTTCTATAAACCTCGCCGAATCTTCACCGCAATTAGGATCATTCTAGTATTTCACTTTGTGTGCCTTACGTGGATATTTTTTCGAGCCTCCGATCTCGATTTAGCACTCGAGATCCTCAATCAACTCTCACAACGAACCGATACCATTGAGCAATTAACCCCCCTCACCTTTACCCTCATCGTCGTCGGTTTCGTTGGTCAGTTTATCCCTCAGAAATGGGAACACGCCGTAGAGCATGCGCTCGCCAACCGCCACCCAATCACCCAGTCTCTGATACTGGTGCTTGCCCTAGGTCTCTTGGGTAGCCTCGCACCTGAAGGCGTGGCGCCATTTATCTACTTTCAGTTCTGAACACAGGCTCAACACGATTCACCGAGGTTGGATCATCCACATCAACAAAGCGCCGGTAAACCCGGGATACGTATCCTCAATCTCCAATATCCACCGACCACTCAGAGGCAACCCGACGAAGTCACTCAAGACCACCCGATAACGATGTAATCGGTCACCTATTTTAACGAGCGTACCTTCAGCTACAACACCACTTTTTTCGAGCCTGAACGCCAGACTGTCGGGCATTCGATGCTCCACTTCGACAACGAGTTCGATGTCAGTCGTCATAGCATTCCCGTCAAGTGCCAAGTCCAATTCGCTCCTCAGACTGCCCAAGTCGGGAATTTCTTGGTTGACCACAACACGATGCCCGCTCAATTCGTCATTCATTAAGGGTGCGTAGTTCGGATCGAAAAACGACGGGACCTGACCATACTTAATCTCCATGGTTGTGCAATGGACCGCACCTCCTAGCTCGATAACATCATCCGCTGGCACGAGTTCAATTTGGACCGAAGATGGCAGCACTTGTCGGAAAATATTCAATGCCTCCAACTCCAGCTCTGGAACTTCCATGTATGAGGGCATAATCAACAATTCGTTCACAAACAGGGCATTTGTAAAGGTTGGGAAATAATTTTCACCGTTTGGCGGCATGGGGATTCGATGGATATTTAACGCTCGACCATCGGTCAATCTAATCTCCGACAATCGCTCTACATTGCGGTCAAGGCGGGCGGCGTTTTCAGGATCATCTGCCTCGCGATATCGACCCACAACAATCGTATCCCCTGACACAAATTTAGCAAAGAGGTCAACATGCCCGGTGCGTTCACCTTTAAGCGGCTCAAGAAAAACAGTCCGAACACAGCCGAGCCACTGAGTGAGTACATCACCTAATTCGTAGGTTCGGTACGGGGGATTGTTGTAAACGAGACGCGAGGTCGTCACACACAGACCACTGCCATTGGACATAATATTCCCGCCCTCTCCGGCAAGCCGTGGACGATATACACCAACGTCGAAATAATCTCCCAACAGGGTCGGAACGGCATCATCTCGATAGCGCGTCGGATAGTAACGCGTGTCAACAAAGACCGAACTTCCGCTGGCATCACGTACAGACCAAGGACCGAAATCGCGTGTCCAAAACGCCTCGTGAGCGTACTCAAAGAATCGAATCCGGTCGACGTCGATACCCATCGAAGCAAAACGCACTCGAAGGGCCTCGGAATCTATTTCACTTTCCGTAATCAACCACACTTCTGAAACGCCGGCGATCGCTTCAATCAGGGCATCAAAGTACACCTGCAACGGCTCAAACCAGGCGACCAAAACAGCGTTAGAACGACTCCATTCGGGGAGAAGCATGGGGTCGTTTGGGTGCCCAGTCTCCCCATAGACGCTCTCGTACATGCCGGTTACCTCAAGGCCATCTTCCTTAGCTGCATTGGAGGTTTCAGCACGTGACGGATAAACCGTAGCCTGTTCAAGCGACATGCTCGGAGGCAACTCATTCTCGAGTGCAATACTTGTAACGTGTTCTTGAATTGGAGCACTGTCTGAACACGCAAGAATAAATGCAAATGCCCAAAATGAGGAAAAAAAACTTTTTCGCGTGCCTACGACAGCAGACCTCAACATCGAATTATTCATTTCATTGCAATCAGCATTGACGACATTTCTTTCCCGAGCGCCGTTATCATGCGCTCGCATGACCTTGATGGTTGCTTCGAGCATATCAAATGAAATAAATTTAACAACCTACGGAACAGGAGTATCCAATGAGTCGACTAGCCTTTACCTACCCATTCAAATACCAAGAACACCTGATGCTTCTCATGATGAGATGTATTGGAGGTGGTCTAATGCTTCACCTGCACGGATGGTCAAAATGGGAAAATTACGCGAGCAAAGCGCCAAAATTCCCCGACCCATTAGGTATCGGATCGGAAAACTCCCTGGCACTCACGGTGTTCGCAGAGGTCATCTGTTCAACGACACTTGTACTTGGTTTATTCACGAGATGGTCCGCCTTCGTGTGCATGTTCACGATGGGAGTGGCTGCCTTCATTGTCCATCAAGATGACCCAGTAAAGGTCCAAGAAAAGGCGTTGTTGTACTTTGCGATTTATGGTGCTCTTACCACGTTCGGTCCCGGTGCCTTTTCTGTAGATGCCCTTCGGCAGTCTAAGACCGGATGAACTGACACGATTAGTGTGCCGAAGAGACCTCCTCAATCAGGTGGTCTTCTTTAACTTAGCCGAGTCCAAACGCGTGCGAATCAAAACGTGTAGAGAGACATTTCACCTACACCCACCCCCGACAAACGCAATCGAATTGGGAGGTGTCGAGCTCGCTTAAAACTCTTCGAAAGTAATAAGGTCTGCCAGTATTCACTTCTTAGCGCCCCATCCCCTCGGAATGATGCCCCCTCGACTCGAACATCGCCGGACTCTTTAGTTCGCAAAATACCACGAAAGAGCGCGGCAACCTCTAACAGACTATCTTTGACCTGGGGTGTCACGCGCCTCGTTCGTATCGCTTGTTCGGCATCGACTGAGCCATCTCCAAATAGCGCTGCGGCAAGATAGTTTGCGAGTGACCAGTCGAAGGCCAAAACAAAACGAACTTCACCAATCTCATCGGCGAAACTAAACACTGCACCGCTAGAACCATTCACTTGAACGCCAAGACCGTCCTCATGATATACAAGTGTCTTCATCAACTGATTCAGACTCTCAGCAATGGCTGTTCCAAGGGACACACTCTTTGGTGTTTGGCTCTCCATTAAACCACTCGGCTGCTTTCCCAGCACATAGGGTGAAATGGTTGCTCGGAGCGTAGGCAATGAGAAAGGCTTACCAAGAACAAAGGATGCCCCAGCTTTCTTCGCTTCCTCTAGGTGCTGTGGTCCAGCGTTTGCGGTAACCATCCCGATGGGCGTTGAGATCCCATTCCGCACAAAGCCGCGAACCAAGGAAATCCCACTTACTCCGGGCATGTCCCAATCTGTAATGACCAGATCTGGACGCTCTTTGCGTAGCACCTTAAGTGCATGCTGACCGTCACGAGCCTCAACCACTGCTGTTCGCCATCCACATGCACGAATCATTCGCTTCAGGACCTGACGCATCGCATCACTATCGTCAATGATCAAGATCTTGAAAATAGACAAGGTATCTCCTCGATTTCATTAGGACCCTTACGCTGAAAGAATAGTCCAGCATCACCACAAAGAAAAGTTGCACCAGTCCGTCACTACTACCAAAGTCTAAATCGGTCGCATTAACCAATCAACGCTTTCTGTTCTCGCAGGTTGGTTCGAATTTCGCCTGCAACCGAGCGTGACACGGGTATCGCCTCTTCGTATCCGCTCAACCAAGCCAGCCATCGACTACCAGAC
>JBMYRY010000230.1:0-5082 GCA_049602795.1 Bradymonadia bacterium | reverse complement strand
TGTATGGCTTAAAGTGTGTCTGAGATTCTCGCGATCATGGCGCCCACCTAAACGGGCAAATTTGCTTTGCGTCGTGGCATAAACAACGCTACCCATATGTGATTGAAAGCAAACGAAACTAGCCCTTTGGATGTTCTGCCATCTTGATGCAAGATCCTGACTTACCTAAGGAGAATTTATGACCGACGATAGGCAACTCAAACGATCCCTTTCGCTTTTTGCCGTTGTTTGCCTCGGACTTAATGGTGTCATTGGTCAGGGGATTTTCTTTTTGCCCGGCAAAGCAGCTACGCAAATGGGACCAGCTGCCCTGATCGGTCTATTGATCGGTGCGGTGCTGTGCTTTTGTATCGCGCTGTGTTTCGCGGAGGTTGGTTCGCGCGTCCAGGGGACGGGGGGGGCATATCTCTATGCACGAAAAGCCTTCGGACCTTTTGTTGGATTCGAGGTTGGCTGGATGACCTGTTGTGTGGCAGTGATTGCCTGGGCAACACTCGCGAATGGCTTTACGCGGGTTTTCGCGGAATTCTTTCCTGCCATTGATTCAGGCATGACCCAAAAGTTGGTGTCAGTGGCGGTGGTTACCGGACTAACACTGATCAATTTACGAGGCGCTGAAATGGGAGCGAGGATTGTGAAGTTCTTCACGGTTGCGAAGCTTGTCCCCATTGCAGTCTTCATTTTGGTGGGTCTTTTCTATATTGAACCGACGAACTTTACTCCATTCGCGCCACACGGATACGATTCGATCGCAGAAACCACCATGATTCTGTTGTACGCCTATGTTGGGTTTGAAACCATGGTCGTGCCCGCTGGAGAAATGTCCAACCCCAAACGGGCGGTTCCCTTGTCTTTGTTCATTGTGATTTCGGTGAGTGCACTGGTGTATGTCTTATTGTACGTCGTAGCAACCGGAACCTATGCCCAACTCGCGGGAACCAAGAATCCCGTAGCTCTAGCAGCGGGCGAGTTTCTCGGGTCTTTCGGTGGAACGCTTATTCTTATCGGGATTGCGCTGAGCGTTTTTGGCACCAATGCGGGGGCAGCGTTTGTTAGTCCACGGCGGTTCTTTGCGCTTGCAGAGAGGGGAGATCTTCCGTCGATTGTTGGTCGCGTTTCTCCACAAACAGGCGCACCAGTGTATGCAATCATTCTCACGTGGGGTCTTGCGGTGTCCCTAACATTGATGGGGAGTTTTTCGGAGTTGTTAGTACTTGGTGTCGTTGCTCGATTTGCCCAATATATCCCCACAACGCTTGCCGTATTAGTCTTACGGCGGCGACCCGATTTCGATCCGCAGGATGGGTTTACGATCCCGGGGGGGCCATTCATTCCATTGGTTACCTTGGCGTTGTGTGGATGGCTTTTGCATGGCGTGTATCAGCAAAGTCCACATAAGTTGATTATGGGGGGCTATGCACTGGGAGTTGGGGCTTGTCTCTACGGGTGGAAAGCGATGATGGGGACTCGTAAGACCGATTCTGCCGTAGGCGGCAGTGAGGTCTGACGACGTGCGGTGGATCCCTATGGACGGTTGTCGGCTGTAGTGTAATGAGCATTGTTATACACGACATTATTTGTGGATCATTCTGCCCGAGGGGGGCAAGTCTCCAATCACTCTTTCCAACTCAAGTCGTGAGTCACTGTCTCCTTGTGGAATCTAATGCTGGATTGGTATTGATCGATACCGGAGTGGGACGGGTGCTGAACCAAAATCCGAGTGCCTATCTAGGACATATGAATCATTTTATTTACGGTATGGATCGGCCCTCATCTGTCTTTACATCTGCCCTTGAGCATGTTGAGCGCTTGGGCTATCGCGCTCAAGATGTCCGGCATATTATTCCGACTCATCTCGATTTTGATCATTGCGGTGATTTGTCCGATTTTCCGGAAGCGACCATTCACGTATTTGAAAGAGAATTGGTTCGCGCCAAAAATCCCTCAAGTCTGATGGACAAGCAACGATACCTCGCTCACGCTCTTGCACATAACCCCAAGTATGCCCTGTATCAGCAACCCAGTGGCGAGCCTTGGTTCGGATTCGACACCGTCAGATCCCTTCAAGGCGTATCCGACGATATTCTCCTCATCCCGCTTTTTGGTCACACCGTTGGACATACTGGTGTCGCAGTCAAGGGACCGAATGGTTGGGTGTTGCACGCAGGAGATGCTTATTATCAGCGGGTACATTTATTTGAACGGATGTCGATGATGGCTCGCTTGATTCGAAGACGAATCGATGACGATCCCGAGGCGGCGATAACCAACCAAAAGAGATTAACCACCTTGATTGAGTCAGATGCTGACGTTCGAGTGTTTTGTAGCCATGACCCTCTGGAGTGTCCAGGTCATTCAGTTCCATCTTGACTCAGGAACTGTCGTATTACCGCGGCGGTCGCACGGGGCGATTCCAAATGTGGTGCGTGCCCAGCGTCAGTAATCGTCACAAACCTACTATGCTTTAGATGTGAGTCCATTTCATGCGCGAGCGTGCGATACTTTTGGTCTGTCTCTCCCGCTAGGAGCAAAACGGGCATGTTGAGTTGAGTTAACTTTGACCACATCGGAGACATTTGACTGGTGCCGAAATGGCAAAGACTCTCCGCTAAATGACCGAGGTGGTTTCGTAGGCGCCGATTGAGCATTTCCTCGTAAAATGGTTCGGGCATCCGACTTTGAGTCTTGATTGGGGGCAGTGTTCGCCACCACGATTCAAAGCCGGCTACAGAGTCTCTGGTCAGACGGGCTTTTACTTTAGCTTCAAAAGTGATCCGCTCGTGTCTCTCTGTGTCGTTACGGTAGCCGGGCGTTGTGCCGATGAGAATCAATTTGGTGATTGGTAATGTGGATGCCTGCGCGAGTTCCAGTGCAATTCGGCCGCCCATTGAGTATCCCATGAGCACGAAGGGGGTAGTGCACACAGCATGAATTGAGTCGACGATTGATTGCCTTGGTTTACTGGTGAATTCAACGCCACCATGTCCAGGAAGGTTGAGTCCGATGATTTGTTGGTGCTGGACTAGATGAGTAGCGAGTACGTCGAAATCAAGCCCGGAACCACCAAATCCGTGCAGACAAACTATAGGGGGACCTGGACTCGTAGACGCGTGTGCGATCACGCTTTCGCCAAGTTGAATTTGATTAGGTAGGTACGATGGTCCTTGCTTCATACGGCTAGTTTAATCATAAGAAGGACATCGTTCAATGGTGAGAAGTGGGCCTAAAGTATGGGGTTTGGATTATACGTACACTATCCCTTCTGTCGAAGGGTGTGCCCATACTGTGACTTTTGCGTAGAAACGAGTAAAAACGCGGATCCCGACCGGTACAGCGAGGCGCTGCTCCGAGAACTTGAACGACGTGCACCGATGTTTGACGAATTTGGTTTGCTCGAAACGATTTATATTGGAGGTGGCACCCCAAGTCTCTGGACAGTTTCTTCTTTAAAGCATTGGTTAGAGGTCGCCGCGAGACGCTTTCCTACAGCTTCAAACCTAGAGATTACCTTAGAGGTGAATCCAGAGGACGTTAGTTTAGATTTACTCCACGGTTGGTATGATGTCGGCATCAACCGTTTGAGTGTTGGGGCGCAGTCGCTCAATGATAAATTCTTACAACAACTCGGGCGAGGGCATTCCGGAGAACATGTAGAGCAGTGTATCCGATGGATTCAAACCGCCGGCTATCGTAATTGGAATGTGGATTTGATTCACGGGATGGTTGGTCAGACCCTCGCCGAGAGCCTCTTGGACGTCAAGAGAGTCATCGACCTAGGCACGCCCCATCTTTCTACCTACCAGTTGACCATTGAAGAGAACACTCGCTTTGGGCAACGAGCGCGACGAGGAGAGCAGTTGAATGTTGAAGACGGCATGCTCGCGTCGATGTATCAGGGGATTGTAGATTTAAACGAAGCTCATGGACGCCGACAGTACGAAGTGTCCAATGCGGCGTTCGAGGGGTTTGAATCTCGCCACAATCTGGGCTACTGGCTGGGCAAACCATATTTGGCTCTCGGTGTAGGGGCTCATGGATTTGCGCCAAGCGGCGATGGCGGAATACGCTATGCGAATGCTCCAGGTGTATCTAACTATGTCGGAGCGATGTTTTCGCCTAATCCGGGACAAGGAATCCCCTGCGAAATAAGTGAATTTGGTCAGTCAGAACTCATGGAAGATTTGCTCATGACCGGACTGCGATTACGCGATGGGATTAAGCCTTCCGCAGAGATGACTCGGGTCTATGCCAACCGTGTAGACAGTCTATGTAAACGTGGATTAATGCGAAAAACTAGCCAATGCTGGCAGGTGACTTCAAGAGGTCGCGCTGTGCTTGATCATGTGCTTGAGCAACTCTTATCCTGAATTTTTGTCGATGAGACCGTTACGATTTTCTTTATTACACGTCTTGATCTCGTTTTATTGGTGTTTAGAGTCCCTGTCGGGTACTAAAGTCTGTAGAGAATAGTTTATAGCAGAGAGTGGAAAGGCAACATGGCTCAAAGCGAAAAAAATGATAAAGATGTAGTAGAGTTGAGCGAAAATGATGTGGTGGAATTAGACCAAGAGACCGCTGCAGAGGCAACTCCATTAGACTCAACGACCGCACTACAAGTTGAACTGCAAGAAGCCCAAGCTCAGGCAGCAGAATGGCGCGAAAAAGCCTACCGAGGTGCTGCTGACTTAGATAATGCGCGGAAACGCTTTCAAAAGGAACGCACGGAGTTAAGGACGTATGGCGTCGAGCCTCTTATCCAAGAACTACTGCCTGTCGCTGACAACCTTGAGCGCGCGATTGCCCACGCATCAGCCGAGAATAACCTCGCTGAGGGCGTGAAAATGGTGCTTCGCCAATTCATGCAGGTACTCGCGACCAAAGGGGCTGTTCCGTTCGATGCAAAAGGGGAAATGTTTGATCCGGCAGTGCACGAAGCGATGAGTCAAATCCCCAGCGCCGACCATCCTCCTGGAACTGTTTTAGAAGTTTTTCAGAAGGGGTGGATGCTTAAAGAACGGCTAATTCGACCCGCGATGGTCGTGGTTGCTGCTGAGCCGCCGGCCGATCAGATCGATGAGTAGG
>JBMYRY010000229.1:0-5088 GCA_049602795.1 Bradymonadia bacterium | reverse complement strand
ATTCTGCGGATTGTAAGAATATTGCGTCTACGCTCAAACCGTTTAAGGCGGACGAATGGGTGAGTGATGGTAAGGGCCTCAGCCAAGACCTTGTGTACAAGCATCCCCATGGCAAGGGCAAAAAGAAGAAAAACCGTAAACGGCTCAATTGGAGCGCAACGCCGTCGTTGAAAGATGGGGTCTATAACTTAAGGTTAAATGTTAAGGTTAGAAAGGACTGGCTCAAGAAAAGAAAATGGCACCAAAAACTCCGCGGCAAGAAGAAGAAAAAGTTCATCACGGTTTGGGACAATTATGACGCACCAAGTGATATCTTGACCTATAACTTGAATAACGAAGGACTAGCCGACTGCCGGTTCAAGTCTAAGCCAGAGAAATTCGAAAAAAAGACCAAAACCTTTGGCTCAAAGCTGATTGCCAAGAAAAACGGCATTAAGGCTACGTGTGATGTAGGTAAGAAGCATGTCGTCAACTGCAGGTTTCAATATCGCTTGAGCAAAATACCGTTGCCCGATGTTCACGTGGCTGATTTGGAAATGGAGAAGCTATTTGGTGCAAAGGGCTCTAAGCGCAAGAAACTGAATCAGCAAGTGGTTCAGAAACGGCTGAAAAAAATTAAGCAGCGCAAAGCCAAGCGGGCTAAAACCAAGGCTGCAAAAAAGCGCCGGGCCCGCAAAGCAAAGCGAAAGAAAGCCAAGGAAGCTCGACTTAAAAAGATCAGGAAATTCGCGGGAAAGATGAAATGCAAAAAGGGCAAGAAGGGCAAGAAATGTCGGAAGCTGCGACGTAAGATGAAGAAGAAGTAAGTCGCGGTCAGCATTGGAACTGCTGCTGTTTGAAACGCAAATGACGCCGAAATCTCAGTACGAGATTGCCGGTTCCATTGAATGAAAATGCCAGCTTCAGACGACTGAGTGGCGGCATGAAGTCGTTATTTGGTGGTACAGCGGGTGCTACCTTCAAAACCACTGAGTGCACTCACACTGAGCCTAGTCGTTACTAGAATGGATCAACATTAAGTCCATGCGTGTCTCGCTGAACTGTGAGCGAGCCTGGCGGTGTCATCTGTGATTGTAATGCTTCTAAGACGGCTTCCGCATGCACACCGCCTCCCTCCGATGAAAACACCACCGTGACCTTGGGATAGGCTTTAAACAGTGACTTGCTCACCCAACTTGGGCTGGGGAGATAGTTGGGCGCTGGGGATTCGGTTTCGAGTCCCAATAATGATATGCCTCCGGAATGGTCAATGCGAACAGCGCCTTTTAACTCCTTCAGGGGAAATGAGCCTAGGGTCTTCTTACCCCTCAGACACACAATGGCGTTCGGTTTAAATTCGTAGCGACAATGGGCAAAGTACCGAGAGGCGATCATCAAGATGCCCACACCGGCAACGACACCGCCTATCCAGGGGCTTGAATCCGTGGCCGCAACCAACGCGCCAAACATGAACACGAAAATCCCAGCAACGCTCAAGATGCTGGGGATGACGCTCACTTGATAGTTCAAGGCAAAATCTTGTTCGCTACGCGCAGCATTCTGGACTTGTTGCTTACCTCGGAGCCTAAATAAAATCACCACACCCACCACGAGCAGTAAGCCAATGATTTTGGGGGTTAACTCTTGAGTCATGGTGGACACCTTCGGGGCTTTTGAGTGGGGTCATCATGCCCGTTTTACATGGTTTTCGGTAGTCATACGTCTGCTTTTCTAGACATTAAATGCAATGCTACCCTTTGTTGGCACGGGTCCTATCTTCACATGATGATGGCAGGCGTATTCGTTCATCATATCCGCTCATTAAGGGTTTGTATTTTGTTCTCAACCAGGAGACACTTCTTAGGTGAAATTTGCGGGACTTTTTCACAGTCATTTTGGGGAGGGAAGCATGCCAAATTCAATCCATTTGATTAAGTTTTTAGGCGTTGGGTTGGCTCTTTTAGCGGTGACCTGCCTTGGGTGTAGCGAAGTGGCGCCCACAAATCCATTTGACCCTGAAACACCTGTTGCTCAGCAGGCTAAGGCGAATGTAACCGGTGATGTCTTGCTGCCCGAGGGGGAGGCAGATCCCAGCGTGTTCGAAATGGGGCAGGTGGGTCTTTTTTTGCAGGACAAGACGGCGCCGAGTCGAATTCGAGCGTGCTTATCTGAGGACTTAGCGTGGATTACAAATGAAGCGTTGGTCACAGATGGTCTGATTTCCAGCGGAGACAACGCTGCCGTGTTTTCCTTGTCGAGCGTGCCCGGTGGCGTGTACGACCTCGTCCTGTGCGTGCAAGGGTACGCCCCGCTCGTCATACCTGGGCTGTTCGTTGAACGCGGCGTGGACAAGGCTCTCTCCCTAAGACTGATCGCGCCGACAGTGGAGGTCTCAGACACATTCATGGCGGGTCGGGTGACGCTAGAGGGCGCGCCTGAGAACGGACATGGGCGAGCCTTGGTGTCTACCGTTGGACGTCCCTACAGCGCAACCACCGCAGAAAATGGTGAATTTATCATGCCTTTACCACCGGGCACCTACGACATTAGCGTATCTCGGGAGGGCTTTGCCCGAGAGGTGCGATCTGATTTGATCGTAGCCCCAAATGAGACGCTCACGGTGGATGATATCTTTCTTGCCAAGGACACCAGCGGTCGGGTCAAAGGGCAGTTGAGTACCACCATTACCAGTTATGAGTGGGCGAGGACGACGGAAGTGCGTTTGATTGGTGATGGGATTGCCCGGACCGCCATACCAAGCGCCACCGGGGTATTTGAATTTGAGCAATTGGCACCCGGTTTGTATGGCTTAGAGATCGTGTCTCAAGGACATTTGAACACTTCTCGGGTCATCGAGGTTGTCTCTGGTGAGTTAGATCTTGAGATGATCGCGCTCGAACCGGAATCCACATCCGAGAGTGCGGTCTATCTGAGAGGCAAAGTGTATTTGCAGGATCAAGACCGTGACGGGCCCTTCCATCGGGGCATCTTGGTTCACGTGCTGAGGGACAATCAGTTGGTGGCGAGCACCCTCACTGACATTGACGGTGAATTTGCTCTCGTGGCTTCACGCTTGAATTACACCCTCCGATTTGAAAAGCCGGGTTACGAAAGTCGGAATGAAGCCGTGAGTTGGGTGGAGGGCAATAACCGATTTGAGTTGAATGGGGTAGCGCTGTCAGAAGAGCGTATTGGCTTACAACGGATTCCCATTAATGGCGTCTTGTCGGTGCCCGTGGTTGTGCGCCCCACTTGGATTCCCGTAGAGCAGCGATATGTAAGCCTTGCCATTACGCAACTGGATGGTGATTTCAGCCGAGTGATTGAATCGGTGGCTGATGGCGAGGTGGTTGTGCTCAGCGAGTTGCCCGCAGGCACCTTCAAGGTGTCCCTTAGCAGACCGGGCTTTACGACGGTGACCACACCGCCGATTGTGCTTACGACCCTGAATCAATCGTCCATGGTATCGCCTTTGGTCGCGCGATTAACGCGTCTTGCGGATACGAATTTAGATTTGGATAATCAACGCTTGAATGCCTGCGAATTACGGGCTGTTCGCGTGGACTATCGCGGTGGAGATTTTTCCGGCGCTACACTTTCGGGGAATTTTGGCGCCGAAGGTGTAAATGGCACATGTCAGTACTGCATCAATGATAATCCTGAGGACATTGAGTGCGGTCCCCTCGACCTTACGGGGGCAAATTTCATCAATGCCTTCTTTGATGACCGCAGCGTAAATCTGAGCGGTGCAATCTTGGCGCGCGCAAATCTATTCGGTGCTCGTTTAGACAATGTTGATGCCTCGGAGGCTGATTTTCGATTTGCTAATTTATTTGGGGTAAGCGCGCAGGGCGCTCAATTCGCGGGAGCAAACTTGTTTCATGCAAATTTCACGAGCGCCTCACTTCAGGGGGCGAGCTTTGCGTACAGTGCCGGTGTACATCAGGCGGACATGGATTTAACCAATTCCGTCGTGCGGGTTGCGGAGCCCGTCCCACATCCATGGGCGGGTCTCGCTAAGCCAGTGGCACCGCTACCAACGGACCCGTGTAATGTGGGCGAGTCAACCACGAACCTCGTTCGAACGAACTTCGCCCAGGCAAACCTTTCAAATGCGGTGATGTTTGGCGTGGATTTGTCTGAGGCGGTCCTGGCCGATGCCCTCATTATCGGTGGTGATCTGCGCCATGTGTGTCTTGCTAACTCGTCATTAAATTTAACGGACTTGAGTAACGCGGTGCTCGATGGCGCAGATTTATCAGGTTCGCGACTGATTAATAGCATTCTGTATCGAGTCAAAGCCCGCGGCACCAACTTTAGGGATGCCAATCTCACCAGTGCGGTGATTGAGTTAGCCGAATTTATGCCCAAAGGGGCGATGGAGGATGACGGTTTGGTGGATGATAGCTGTGCCAATCTCCCGTCTTGGTCTGAATATTATGAGGAGGCGGGTGTTCAGAATACGAATGTGCGTAACTGTAATGACCGGATCGATAATGATGGCGATGGTCTCATCGATGCTGATGACTTGGGATGTCGTTTGGGTAGGACGCCCTCTGAAGCGAAACCGGGCTGCGTAGGAGTGGGGGGGAACTCCGCTGAATGTCGGTGCCGGACGCGTTTTGATGGGGCGAATTTTAACGGTGCCAATCTCATTGGTACGCGATTTGACGGGGCTGATTTGACTGGGGCAACGATGCTTGGCGCCATTACTGGAAAGTCACAAGAGTTTCCCATCAAACCCAGCCTTGCTTGCGAGCAGAGAACCGTAGAGCATTGCGTTGATTTTTGCTTGGATGGGGGCACGTCAGTTTTCGAAACGAACGGTAATGTATGCGGTGGTGAATTAGACCCAGACAATCCAACGGTGAATTGCTTTGGTACATACGGAGCCAATTGCAGAGCAAAGAGTACTGATTTTGGCTTGGGCATGGATATCATCAGTTGCATTTACGGACAATTGACAAATCGAGAGTTGTTATGTCCCGAATATAGTGAAATTGATGGTGGGATTTACATGCCATGTGCAGTTGAACTAATGTTTGGCTCATTGGCAGATGCCCCACAAGAAATAAGGGAAAGCTTACCGCCGATTTACGAGCCTCCTCC
>JBMYRY010000228.1:0-5094 GCA_049602795.1 Bradymonadia bacterium | reverse complement strand
TCACATGGGATAATGCAGTTCTCATGAGTCCTGCGACAGCCAAAAATCTTGGCGTCTCTAAACCGTCTCAAATCGGTCATACGGCCACTGAGCGAGTGGAGGTCACAGCTAAAGTTGACGGCGCTGAAGTGACCGTTGATTGTCCAGCCTGGATCGTACCTGGCATGGCCGACAATACCTTAGCGTTGGCTGCTGGTTATGGTCGCGAATTCGATAGTTACTTGCCGTATCACGATGCCGGCAAAATTGGTGTGTCGGCGACGGGTTTCCGTTCCGTGAATAGCCCGAATCTCGTTCAAGGGGTCACGGTAAAGCGAACAGGTCGACAGTACCCGATGGCTTGCGTGCAGCGATTTGACAGCCAAACGCCTGATCAAGCGGGCTACGGGCAGCGTCCACTCGTCCGTGAAACAACTGTAGATGGGTTCAAGGAAGATCCGCTCTTCGCAGCTGCCGGAATCATCGAGCACGGTCACTACCCGAGCAAAACGGTCGGCGAAGGTGCTGAGCAGAAGAAGGTTGAGTATCTTGTAGCTCATCCACCGACTGAAGCACTTCATGATGCGCCAGCGCGAGGTGCTGATTACACCAAGGGCTATCAGTGGGCTATGGTGGTAGACCTCAACAAATGCACCGGATGTAATGCGTGTCTGGTCGCCTGCGTTGCGGAGAATAATATTCCATCCGTTGGGAAGAATGAGGTCCGGAACGGGCGTGAAATGCATTGGCTCCGAATGGACCGATATTTTGTTGGTGATGAAGACGATCCAGCAGTGGTGCACCAACCTGTGCTGTGCAGCCAGTGTGAGATGGCACCTTGCGAAAATGTATGTCCAGTCGGCGCTACGCCTCACAGCCCAGAAGGGCTTAACGACATGGCGTACAATCGTTGTATTGGTACTCGTTACTGCGCAAACAACTGTCCATTTAAGGTGCGGCGCTTCAACTTCTACAACTACACGAGCTCATCATCTGCATGGCAGGGATTGAAGATCCGAGACGGTAGTGTCGTGGATGTAAAGCAGGAAGATCAATTGCTCTTCATGACCCGGAACCCCGACGTTACTGTTCGATTCCGTGGTGTGATGGAAAAATGTACATACTGTGTGCAGCGTATTAACCGAGCGAAAATCTCTGCCAAGCAGGCGAAAGATCGAGCGACTGCGGAGACAATCATCTCGAACATTAAGCCGGCCTGTCAGCAGGTATGTGCTTCGGACTGTATCACTTTCGGTGATAAGAATAATCCGTCAAGCGCAGTGAGTAAGGCACGTTCGAACCCGCGTAATTATGCACTTCTTACTGAGTTGAACCTACGTCCGAGAACTACGTATCTCGGAAAGGTACGTAACCCCAGCCCAAACATGACGAAGGGTTAAGGTAGACAGATGGCAACACATGCAAAACAAACGGACACAGTCTTTCCTCCCCCGTTAGTTGAAGGGAATCATACCTTTCACTCGGTCACCGAAGCTGTGTGTAGTATCGTTGAGAGCCGGCCCAATTTGATTTGGCTCGGTGCTTTCATGCTCGCGAGTTCAGTCTTACTCATTCTACTCGGATGTATCGGTTATCTGTTCTGGGAAGGAACGGGTATCTGGGGCTTGAATAATCCAGTTGGCTGGGGTTGGGCGATCGTCAACTTCGTATTTTGGGTTGGTATTGGTCACGCAGGGACTCTCATTTCAGCGGTCTTGTTCCTTTTCCGTCAAAAGTGGCGTACGGCGATCAACCGCTTTAGTGAAGCGATGACGATCTTCGCGGTCATCTGCGCACTGGTTTTTCCCGGAATTCACGTTGGTCGTGTATGGGCTGCGTATTGGATGCTTCCATTACCGAATCAGATGAACATGTGGCCCAACTTCCGAAGCCCATTGCTCTGGGACGTGTTTGCTGTCTCGACCTACTTCACCGTATCCCTCATCTTCTGGTACGTTGGGTTGATTCCAGACCTTGCGACGCTTCGAGACCGAGCCAAAAATAAATTAAGCTATTGGGTTTATGGTTTCCTTGCCGTTGGTTGGCGCGGCGCTGCCCGACACTGGCACAACTACGAGCGCGCTTATCTTTTGTTCGCAGCGTTGGCCACGCCTCTCGTTCTGTCAGTACACTCAGTGGTCTCGTTTGACTTTGCGGTGTCTATCTTGCCAGGCTGGCACACAACCATCTTTCCTCCATACTTTGTTGCGGGGGCAATCTTCTCTGGTTTCGCCATGGTGTTGACGCTCGCTGTACCATGCCGAAAGATCTTTAAGCTCGAAGATTTCATTACGCTTCGACATATCGAAAACATGAACAAAATCATTCTGGTCACCGGTACGATGGTCGGCTATGCCTATTCCACAGAGTTCTTCATCGCGTGGTACAGTGGCGCGCCATACGAAGGCTTCGCTTTCGTCAACCGCTCCTTCGGTCCTTTCGCTTGGGCGTACTGGATTATGATTGCTTGTAACGTGATCTCGCCCCAGTTCTTCTGGATCAAGAAGTTCCGTACTCATCTGATGCTGACCTTCGTGCTCTCCATCTTCGTAAACATTGGTATGTGGTTTGAGCGATTCGTCATTACCATCACCTTATCGCGAGATTTCTTGCCAAGCTCCTGGGATTACTACACGCCCACGATTTTCGACATTCTCACTTTTGTCGGGTCTTTCGGGCTTTTCTTCACGTTGTTTATTCTGTTCATGAAGTTCTTACCAGCGATTGCAATTGCGGAGATTAAGGGCGTTATGCCTGAAGCTGACCCGCACTGGGAAGGCTATCATAAGCACGCCGAATCGGAGGCACATCATGGCTAAGGGGATTTGGGGCGTTATTGCCGAATTCGAGAACCCTGCTCGCTTGTACGAGGCTGTTGGTCAAGTACAGCAGGAGGGCTATCAAAAGTTTGAAGCGTGGTCACCGTTTCCGATTCACGGTATTGAGAAGCCAATGAATTTGCCGGGATCTAAGGTACCTTGGGTCACCTTGGTAGGTGGATTGACGGGTCTCTCCATCGCAACCTTGATGCAGTGGTGGATGGGTGCAATTGATTATCCTGTGGTCATCGGTGGTAAGCCGTTGTTCACCTGGGAGCCCTCAGTGCCGATCATGTTCGAGTTGACCATGCTCCTGTCGGCTTTCGGTACCTTTTTTGGGATGATGATCTTGAACGGACTACCTCGTCCAAATCACCCTCTTGATAAATACGCGCCATTCCGACGAGTGACCGACGATAAATTCTTTATCACCATCGAAGCGAGCGATCCTCGTTTTGATAGCGAGACGGCACAGTCGTTTCTCAAAGCGCAAGGTGGCATCAATATTGCCATTGTGGAGGAGTAGGCAGATGAAACGCCAAAGCTTTACTCTATTGTTGATGTCCATTGCCTTTGCCCTCGTTGCATGCCGCGGGAGTACGTCGCGGGAGGCACCGGTACACTTGAATCCGAACATGGACACTCAGGACAAGTACAAACCCTATCGAGCGAGCACGTTTTTCGATGACAAACGAGCGATGAGAACCCCACCTGCAGGCACTTTTCCGGTCGGCAAGTTGGGAGAATTGAGCCTCGATTACACCGTCAAAGCCGGGCATCGTAAAGTGCAAAGCGCTGAGGCGTACCACACAGGCAAACAAGATGGTGTGTACCTCACGAACATTCCGTACAGCATCAACTATGCTGACTTGGAAAGAGGTAAAGATCGCTATGCTGTCTACTGCACTCCGTGTCACGGCGCGGGAGGCTATGGTAACGGTGCTGTTGCTGACCGCGCTCGCGGGAAACTTATGCCATCAAATTTTCACGCACAACCAACCGAGTGTAAACCGGCTGCAGCCCTACAGGCTGAGCGGAATGGTATCGTGAAGATGGGGGAAGAACTCCTCGCCAACAAGCCTGCGCCGGCTCCAGAAGAGGCAGAAGCCCCGGCAGAGCCAGCAACTGCTGAGAGTGAAGTACAGGCAGCGGGTGAAACACCTGAGACCCCAGCTACCGCGGATACGCCGGATGTCCCTCCTCTGCCAGCGTGGCAGAATGAGGAAACACTGGGTGCAGAGATGTTCGCTCGATTGACGGAAATTGACACTCTTCTGGCAAATCCGTACCTGGGCTGTACCGAAGGCTCGATCTGCGTCGCGAACAAAACAGACCTTGTCTCGGACCAGCGTTTGCTTGAGGGACAATGTCAGCGTTCACTTGGGTACATCTATCACGTGATTACCAACGGAATTCGCTCGATGAAACCCTACAAGGCTCAGATGGATGATCCAAGTGACCGATGGGCTGTTGCAGCCTACGTGCGTGCCTTGCAGATCAGCCAAGCCGCCGACCGGAATTCTGTGGTGGATTTTCTCTCGGCTCAGAATCTCGGTGTGAAAACTCAATCGAGCGTGTTGAAGGCGCTCGAAGGGGGCAAGCCACATACCTTCAACTCCAACCAAAGCTTTGAGCCCGTAACCGGCGCAAAGAAATAGGGAGCAGAACTCATGGGACATGGTCTTAGTTTTACAGATTCACCAACGATTGAGCCAGCGGTTGCAAATCGTCTCAAGAAGGTCTGTGGTGTCATCGGCATTGTTGGAATCGGCGCAAGCCTTGGACTTGCATTCGGTACCGGGGACGGTCTGAAGCAATTCTATTTCTCTTATCTGACAGCGTTCTTCAGCTGCCTAACGATTTCTCTTGGTTGTTTGTTCTATGTGATCTTGCATCACCTAACACGCGCCACCTGGAGCACAGCGTTTCGGCGTATAGCTGAGAATGTGGCTTCCGTATTGCCATGGGCCATCGTCGGTCTTGTACCAGTGCTTGTAGGTCTGCACGACCTCTACCATTGGACGCACGCAGAAGCCGTTGCTGCTGACCCTATTCTGCAGGGCAAGTCAGGTTACTTGAATAGAGGTTTTTTCATCACACGAGCGGTCATTTACGTCGCCCTTTGGTCGGCGATGGCTCTTTACTTCCGCAAATTGAGCGTCAAACAAGATGAGACCGGCGATGAGAGCCTGACGTTCAAAATGCGTTGGTGGGCACCGCTCAGCACTTTGGCATTCGCGCTCAGTGTAACCTATGCAGCATTCGATTGGATCATGAGCCTGAACCCTCACTGGTT
>JBMYRY010000227.1:0-5104 GCA_049602795.1 Bradymonadia bacterium | reverse complement strand
AGTATCAAGAGGAAATTGCTCAAATCCTGGCTCCTATCTATCGAGAGTCACAGCAATTTGAGAAACTTGCCGTACTGATGGAGCTTCAAGTTCAGTCGGCGAATGAAATGGACCAAGCGTCTTTGCTACGTGATTCCGGTCTCATCCGATTGCGTGATCTTAACGATTTTGAATTAGCCCAAGAGAATATCTTAGCTGCATATCGTATCGATCCAACCTGTCCTCAAACCTCCGATGCATTATTTGAATTGATCGAGCAAACCGAGGTGAATCATGAGTTTGCTGATGCGATTGAAAAGGGATTAAGTCAGCAAGAGCCATCTGAAGAGAAGCGTCTGCGTCTCCTTTTGGTCGATTGGTTTTCTGGACCACTGGAAAGTCGCTCAAAAGTAGAAGCGCATTTGCGGGCGATTCTCGAACAGGAGCCGGAAGATGTCGATGTGTTGACCAGATTGCAGTTGTTCTTTGAAGACGAAGAGCGATGGGAAGATGTTGTTGATTTGATTCGTTTGCATATTGAACTCTCGAAGGATGATGCAGAGCGTGTGTCGCTCATGATCAGTGCGGGCGGTATCTCCGAGTCATACCTGAGTGATACTGACACCGCCGTGGAATTCTATCAGTCGGCATACGACGTGGATCCTCAGGAAGTCGATGTGTATGAGCGACTCGAAGCATGTCTAATGCAAAGGCAAGATTTTGTTAGATTATCTGAGCTTTTAGAAGAGAGACTTGAACGGGTTTACGACACCGACACCTTAATTCGTATTTACGATACCTTGGCTGATATTTATGTGGCTGAACTCAATCAGCATGACCGAGCGATTGAGATGATCGAACGCCGGGTTGAACATCAAACCGACCATGCCTCTATCGAGAAATTACATGGTTTGTATGCCCAACAAGGACAGTGGAGTGAACTAGCGGATAGTCTGGTCGCCCTTTGTAGACACGAACGCGATTTAGACAAATTACGTGGTTATCTCGAATCTTTGATTAACGTAGCTGAGAATGAACTCGTTGATCAAAGCTTGACCCGACGGTCTTGTGAACAATGGATTGAAGCAGGATTTCCGATACAAGATGTTGAAAGTCGATTGGCGAGTATTCTCCAAGCCCAGGCTGAATGGTCGGCTTTGGTCGATTTGTATGAACGGTCACTCGAGGCGAATGACCGTATCGAAGATCAGTGTCGTATTCGACATCGCTTAATCGAGATACACCTCAATGAGCGTGAGGACATTGAGGTTGCTAGTGAGCACCTCGAGTTTGTTGTTGAGCACGACGACAGTTCCGCCTCTCGTCGTCTGCTTGCACAATTGAAAAACCGACAGGGGGCATTTGAAGAGGCTTTGTCTTTGCTTACTGGACTTACCGAGTTATCGGATGTCCCAGACAGAGAAATGGCATTGATCCATCGGGATATAGGGAAGCTTTGGCTTGACCGTAATGAAGAACCAAATTCGGCGCTGAGTGCTTTTGAAGAATCATTCAGTTTGGACGGTCAGGTGGACACACTTCGGCTTCTCGTCGAAGCTGCACGTGCCGTGGACGATCGAGAAACTTTATTGAACGCCCTTGATTCCGCCGTAGCGTTCTTTGAAGGCGGAGAGCGGTTGATGACGTTGCGTGAAATGATCGCACTACGGATGGAGCGAAACGATTTTGAACACGCCGTACCCATTTTGGAGGAAGTGCTCGCCGATGCCCCAACCGATGTGAATGTCATTCGGCAATTGATTCAGTGTTTGGAGACACTTGGACGAACGGCAGAATTGAAACGGTATTTTGGGGATTGGGTTAACGACTTCGGAACCAAACGGATGTCGGGATTGACGGCCGAGGTGTCTTTCAAGCTGGGATGTTTGCTCAGAGACGAAGGTGATGGTGATGGAGCGCTCAATTTGTTTGAGGCGGTTACACGATTAGATTCAAGTAATGTAGGCAACCTTCTGGCGTTAGGAAACATTCTGAGTGAGCGGGAACGATGGCAAGATACCGCTAGGGCACTCAGCACAGCTGTTTTGTATCAAGATCAAATGGATGATGGTGAACGTTTGTCTCTCTTCAAATTGTTAGGCAGAGCTCGAGAAGAGCTAGGTGAGCGAGATAAAGCCACCCAAATGTATCGACGGGCGCTTGCGCTCGCACCACAGGATGATAATGTCAAAAAACGTCTTGAGCAGTTGCGTGACGTCTGACAAGAGTTAACACTAGCGGATAGACGCGTTAGTTAATGGAGGAGAACGATACAGATGGGGCAATTGCGTGAGCGTCTTTTAATCAGTGGATTATCTGTCTTACCGAAAAATGCCATGAGTAGGGCAGTGGGCAGCTTAGCGCACATGAAACTACCCAGGTTATTGTCATCGTCCTCAATTAGAGCCTT
Organism: Bradymonadia bacterium; assembly: GCA_049602795.1. Classification (GTDB taxonomy): domain Bacteria; phylum Myxococcota_A; class Bradymonadia; order UBA7976; family UBA1532; genus JBMYRY01. Next base: position 2,715 of record JBMYRY010000227.1, on the reverse strand, counting down.
CGCTCGAGTTTACGGCATTAACATTAACGAAGCTGAATCCACGATTGATTCGTATGGTTCAATTGGGGAGTTTTTTGCGCGACGACTCAAGGTCGGTAGTCGCGTTATCGACCATCGACCCGGGCATATTGTTTCTCCGGCTGATGGAACGATTCTCAATGCCGGTCAAATTCAGAATGATACGATCATTCAAGCAAAAGGTCGGCACTTCACGGTGACCGAGTTGCTCGGCTCGAAGCGAGATGCAGCGCGGTATAATGGTGGCTTTTGGGTAACAATTTATTTGAGTCCTAAAGATTACCATCGGGTACATCACCCAGTCGAAGGTCAAATTAGTCGCGCGCGTTATTTTCCTGGTTCTCTGTGGCCCGTGAATCAGGCGGCCGTGAATCACGTGGAACGTTTGTTTTGCGTCAATGAACGTCTTGCTACTTTCGTGAAAAGCCCCCTGGGTCTTGTTACAACTGTCATGGTGGGGGCAACTTCAGTTGGTTACATCACTGTGCGCTATGATAAGGGTCTTAGAACAAATAAGGATAGCAGGGGTGGCGAATACCATTATCCTGATGGTCAACAGGTAGCGCGTGGCGATGAATTGGGTACATTTCATTTAGGATCAACGGTCATCGTTCTCGCGGAGGCAAAAGGTCTGAAGATGGATACCCTCGAGACGGGGCAAACCGTCCGAATTGGTGAGAGTCTGGGGCGCATTGCGCAGAAGTAAGGAAAGGTAGTTGGCGGTGTCAAAAACAGTACAAGCAGACGAACAAGGCTTTGTCTTCCGAATGGAAGAAGGCGAAGACGGCTTACCACTTGCGGGCGTGTTTTGGACGCATGTGGTTGCGAGGCAGGACTTTACTCAGACTGATAAAATCGACGAGGTGGATGTACCTGTGGAAGTTGCGCCTCCACCGTTACCAGATTTTGATGAGACGCCTATTCCAAGTCAACTACCACCTGTAAGTTTAGATTTTGAGGCGATTCGTCAGTTGGTACCACCAGGCACGCCGATAAAGACGTTGCTAGATGGGTTGAGAACTGATGACCCACCTCTCGAGCCCATTTCGCCACAACACTGGGTTCACCGTGTCTTCAATGAGACTTATTTTCGGGCCCGACCTCCAGTGATTGGTAAGGCCGCTCGTGAAGAAGCAAGCTTCATCTTTGAGGTGCTCGGCTTATCACAGCAGGACAGAGTACTTGATGCCGGGTGCGGCTTCGGACGTATTGCAATTCCATTGGCGGAGTTAGGTGCCCAAGTTGTTGCGATGGATATAAGCGTTGATATGACATCAAAAACGCTCGCTTTTGCCAAGGAGGCTAAAGTGGACATCGACGTTCGCGAAGGTGACTTTCGGCGCAGTCACTATCATGAGGCATTTGATGCGATTGTGTGCGCCGACACCACTTTTGGCAGCTACAGTGATAGCGATAACCTCTCAACGCTACAAGCGTTCTTTGAGAGTTTAAAGCCGGGAGGACATCTATACCTAGAAGTCATCAATCGAGATTCGTGTATTCGTGAACTACCGGGGCGGACTTGGTGGGAAGGAAGAGGATGCTTGGTTCAAGAAGACTCTGAATTTGTCGACGTTACGAGTCGAGTGAAAGTAAAGCGGCTTGTGGTTACCGCTGAGGGCGGACAAGATGAGCACTGGGTTGATTTGAGACTCTATAGTTACCACGAATTACATGCGATGCTCACGATGATGGGCTTCGACGTCACCGCGACGAGTGGGAGTTTCAGAACGAAGGGGGCATTCTTTGCGACCCATAGCCAACGAATTGCTATCGTGGCGCGAAAGCGGGCTTGAGCGCTACCCGACGATGAAAAGCCAGCGCTAAACTTAGTTCTTGACCGCTTCGAAGGTATCGAGGACGAGCATCCCTCGCTCATTCTCCCAACCGAGAGCGTTGTGCTTTTGGACGAACTTTCCTGTAAACGTGTACCTCTTACCCTCTTTGATTTTCCGCATCATCTTTTCATCGAGTTTAACGACGAGCAATTTGAGGTCAGTATCGGCATTGTTTTCATCAGCGATGTAGAGGTGGGGTAAGGTGCGTCTCTTATTTTTCCATTTAGTCGAGGACTTGTAGACCACTGTCCCTGTCACAGTAATGGTCTTCTCTAGGAAGCCTTTGAGTCTGACCATATGACCGTCTATGCGACCCGTGCCATCGTCGTTTTTGAGAGCCGGCAGCGCGCTCTTGAGATCTACCTTTGGCAATAGACGAGGGGTCTTCGGTGCAGCGAACGCTGGAGGCTCTGGCTTAATTGGCGGATCGACTGATGGTTTCGAGCAACCCAAGCTTAGAAGGGATGCGAACAAAGCGACCATAGGTGAAGCCAAGTAGCACTGCTTATTCATCTCGAGCCCTTTCGATTCTCAGAGTTCTACCCTTGACCTTCTCACCATTGATTGCCTCTAGCAAGTCCTCGACGTATTCCTCATCCAAAGTGAGAAAGCTGAATCGCGGGCGGATTGAAGCGCTATGAATATCTTCGGGCAGCAGTCCACCTAAATCCGCGACGATATCTTTGAGTCTTTGCGCATTGTAGCCGTCTTTACGCCCGATATTGATGAAAACTTTCGAACCTGTGGTTTCGTCGGAAGGCGAGTCAACCTCTGCTTCACCGCTGCGTACATCGTCCTCTGTGACGACAGGCGCTTCTTTGGCGGGTGGGGGCACCTCGGCGATTACAGCCGGAGGTTG
>JBMYRY010000226.1:0-5167 GCA_049602795.1 Bradymonadia bacterium | reverse complement strand
TGAATTGAGTCAGATAACACGAATGGGACGACTAAGCAGTGATACGCCCGAATGGAAAAACCTGTTCAATGTCAGTGGATACGCCTTTGGGGCTCTTGCACTTGACAGCCACCCACCGAGGCCTGACAAGCGCTGCATTCGTTCTGGATGTTGCGGGAATTCAGGTCACCAATGACCCCATTTTGGCTGAGGCGTCGTTGTGGGTGCAGAGCTATTTCGCCGCAAGATCTTTGCCTCTCACGATTGCCTTTGATGAGCACGGGACATCCTTTCAGCGTGAGGTGTGGCGCGCCTTAAGATCAGTGCCCTACGGACAGTGCGTCAGCTACCTCGATATTGCCAAGAAGATTGGTCGCCCCACATCTGTGCGGGCTGTAGCCAATGCGATTGGTCGAAATCCGTGCTTGATCTTTACGCCTTGTCACCGAGTCATTCGGACCGATGGTTCTATGGGCGGCTTTTCCGCCGGCATTGAGCTCAAACGTACGTTGCTTGAGCTAGAAGCCAGATAAGGCATGCCTGGATAGGGGCTGTTGCGGTACTCGATCTCATTTACGGTGCCTGTTGGCGTGGGATCATGATGATGATTCGTCCATCATTGTGGCAGACGTGCGTGGGGATTTTTTCTTCGAAACAGGAGCAATCGCCCTGTTCACAGCCAGTGGGTAGAGACTGACAGCTTGCGCTGTATTCGTTCTCACCTGGGTCGGCGGGAACGAAGCAGTACTGGTCCGTCGAAATACAAAAGCTTGGCCCGCATGCGACCGCTTCTCCTAGATTTGGAAAGAGGCAGCCGCCATGAGGCATTGAATCGACGCCTTGGCTCCAGAGCTCACAAAGGTTATCGGCATATTCACCATTGCAGCCGCAAAGCCCTGGACCGCCTGCTTCGCAATTCATGGGCCTGCTCGTACACACACCACGGACGCCTTGGACGCCACATTGGTCATCAGGAAAATCGCAAAAACCACGTTCTGTACAGTCTGCGTGACTTCTGCACCCGATCTCCTGGCAGTTGAATTGCGTGCATACCGAATCCTGACGTTCGCCAGTGGCAGGGCATTGACATGTATTGCAGCCGTCTCCAGCATCGAAATCCTCGAGCGGCGCACAGGGTTGAGGGCAGTCTCTGCCAATGCATGGTTCGGGACACGCTTGGGTGAGCCACTCACATTCACCATTTGGCGTTCTCGCGCACCCAACAAGCCTGATTTCAGATTCTTGATTAGTGCACATGTCGACCACACCACCCGGGCGCATGCCGCAGTCGTGAGGCTGGCATGCCACAGCCATGTCAATGGTGAGCGCGTCCGGTAGAGTTTGATCGGGTACACTGACATCAGCTGTTGGATTCTCCTCAGCATCCATTGCAACGGTACTGCTGTCAGCTTGATCAGAGGCAACTTGAACATCCGACAAAGGATTTGCTTGGCTGGATTGATTCTCATTGCAAGCCAATGAGGCGGCAATCAACATACTGTAGAGAACGAGTTTCATGAACCACCCTTTGATGTTCTTCCGTCAAGATAGCATAGCTTGAGCGGGCTAGGGACATCGTCGCTTAGATACCTCAGCGGGATGCGTGAACATCACCTTCGCTGTGTTGTTGAGCGCGCTGAACGCTCTTGGGGGTGGTGTTTGCCGGTCTTTACAGTAGGAGGTCAAGCGCCGCAGTCCTTAGGAAATGAGCGGTCTTGACTCACCTTAAGCGCAAGAATCACTCATACAGTCGCAATGCTATTCAGCGTAAATAGCGTCATAAACTGCCATACATGACGACAGGGCAGAATCAATTTCATCTGCACAGGGTGCGGTGCTAGAGTCGTCGTATTCCCATAGTTGAGTCAATTCATCGCAGCTTAATTGGGCGGAACACTCCCTGACGGTAATGTGACCTTGAATACATTCACGAATGAGCTGCTCGTCTAGGTCCGGGTAGTCCTGAGCCATATTTGTGGTGACTTCGCAGTCGATGGAAATGCATTCCTCGACAGAGCTGAAAAAATTTGCCCCGCAATCGTCGATTGCTTCGCATTCGGCCTGACATAATTCGTTAAATCGCTCAGCTTGAGCTGCTAATGCCTCGTTTTGCTGACTCTCGTTGGCTTCTATCTCCCTGCAAAACTCATCGACACAGATTTGCCCGGGCGCGCAATCAGCGTTAACAAAGCATGAGACGTTCGTCTCATCATTTGATTGTTCATTGGTTTCGGTAGAGGCATTCGTCGGAGAGTCGTCGTTTTCGGTCTGATTTACGTCGGTGTTGCTCGATGCCGTTGAGTTATTCGTGTTGTTCTGTCCAGGTTGGCTTTCATTGCTCACATCTGGGGGTAAGGTGGTGCTCGCTGGCTGTTGTTCTGAGTTGTCCTTAGTTTCTAATGGCGCTTCGGCGCAACCGAAAGCAAATAGGGCAAGTGTGATGAGGTAGGCTAGATTACATTTTGGCATTTAGAGATTCCTTATCATGATTGATTTTTTCAGTCTTCTCTGCTGCACAGGGTGTGCCATGTCTGTCTTTGTGTGGAGTCATGAGTAATTAGATTAATGTTTTAGGGGACTTGTGGGTTAGTGTTGATTTGGTGCGGATGTCTTTTGTGTGTGCTGACTGTGGCACACTTTCTCTGATTGTGACTTTAGGGTCACGGGGACATGAGTGTCTATGAGAGGTGCCAACCATCATTCCAATGACTCAAGAGAGAGTTAGAATGTAGATGGTCGGACGGATGATTCTTGAAGATAGGGTCTTAACACAACGTGCAAGGTGAGCACCCAGAGTGAGCCGTCTAAAGACTCACCCCATCGCCGTACCGGCGACTCTTTTTTGAACGGCGCGATTGAGTATTTCGGCTGCATTCATGTGGCGAGTGTCGAGAGGCAGAGTCAAGTCGCTCAGGGGCGGATTTGAGTGATTAGAAGAAGGACTCGCATGCGCTAACGTATCCGGAGACTTCCGTTGAGCAGATATCCGTGTCCTCTTCACTATAGTAGAAGGTAATGTGGTCTTCGCAGCTGAGGTTAACAATGCAGGTCATCAGGGTCACATCGGCTCTTAAGCATGCGAGAAAGTCTTCGCTTTCCAGCGCCTCGCGTTCACTTTCAACTAACTCGGCATAGCCGCAGAACTCAGCAATACACTCTTCCGCCATCCAGGCTTCTTCTGAGCCACACATTTCGTCTTTCTCGCAATCGTCGCGACAAAGCTCATCGTATTGCGTCGCAACGCCCAAAATTTCGCTGAAGAGTTCATCATTCCCTGAAGTCGTTGAGTCACCGCCAACGCCTGCGGCGCCGGCTTCGTTCGTGCCGGCTGAGCCACCCTCAGTCATTTCACCGGCTGTACCGCCATCAGTTGCGCCGCCTTCGCCCAGTGATCCTGCCGCGCCCCCAGCCCCCGCAGCACCTCCATTACCGGTCTCGCCAGACGCACCAGCCTCGCCATTTGTGTTGTCGGTGTTTTGGTTGTTATTGCTTTTCGATGAGTTGCTATCACTGCTGCATCCAACCGAGATTAGGGCGAGCGCTACGAGTAGAATGGGCAATAAGGGTTTCATGATGTTTGTCCTAAATCGTAATGGAGTGTTTTCGCGTCTTTGCGGGGCGGACCCTATCATAAAGGGTTTCGCTGAAGCGAGGATTTCTTAAGGGGAGAAGCGATAGAGCTGAAGTTGGAAACGGTCTGAATCAAGCCGCTCGGTTACGGCTAGGGCGATCTCCGAACCAGACTGAGCCAGGGCAGTTTGATACGGAGGATACCAGCCTTGAGCGAGCAGCGTTTCCGATAGTCCATCCACTTCAAAGTCATGGCGCCCCAGAACAACGTCAACCTCACGACCGTTGCCTCGTAGAAAACTATACACTGGGTCGCCGTCAAAAGCGCCGATGTCCGTGTTGTAACTTAGTTGACCGTCACTGCCCCGGGTGTATCGACTACTTTGGTCGGTTGGGTTAACTCGGAATAGTCCAATACGTTCGCCTTCAACGGTTGCGGCAACAACCACCCCATTCTCAATACCGGTGTGGACAATACTGGGTTGTGTCGCCTCAATGCCGTCGGCTGACACAGCGAATACGCTAGTTGTGGGTTGAAGGTTGTCGTCAAAGAAGCGAATCGCCACTCGAGTGACGCTGTTACTCTCCGACGGTCGGTCTTCGTACGCAATGGCATATCGATGGTTGACGCCATCAGGTAGAGCAGTGATGACCGGGTAGACTTGACCGCCTTCGGGATCATCATTGACTTGCGTTGCCATGCCTATGGAGGTGCCCATATGATCAAATCGTTGGGCGAACACACCAAAGGTGTCGTTAGGATCGCTTCGTGATCCTACGATGACAAATTCGTTTTGGGCATTACAGGTGACTGATCCAAGCCAGTGATTACCGTCTACTTCCGTCTCAACAATCTGGTCACGGGCATTGATTGGCGTACCAGTGGCGTCCAGGACCCGATATCGAATCTGTAGATTGTTTCGGCTACCATCTTGCGTGTCCACCGACCAAACCACAGCGGCGCCACCGCCGGATAGACCACAAATGTCGGGTTCATTGTGAATGCCCACCGGTTCCGTCACTAAGTTTATGGGCTCATTTTGGATGCCCGTCTCAAGGCTATAGGTTTGTGTGTAGATGCCTAAACGGTCGGGATTGAGTACCGAAAATGCCAAATGTAGAGTGCTAGAACCATCAAAGGTCAGCGCAGGTTGAATGACGACGCCGTCGATTTGAGGCCCGTCAATCAACATTGGAGTCATCCAATTGGGTGGGGGCAGAGATGATGTGTCGGCATCTACAACCAGTTCAGCGTCCACACGCAAGGCTGCATCAATGCTGGCATCGGGCGTCACCGAAAGGTCGGGCATGGATGATGTGGTGCTGTCTTCAGAGCACGCAAGGCACAGGCAAAAGGAGCCAAGCAAAACCTGAGAGCGAATGATTCTTATATCCATTTAGACTTGTCCTTGCTGAGTTGGTGGGTGTGAACTCGCCGCATTATAGTTGGGGGCGCAGGTCCTCGCAATCGAACAAAAAAGAGAATGCACGATAACCTAACCTGTCTGCAGCGTTCTTAAAGGACAATTAAAGTTAAATCGGACTTCAATGGTTGGTTTTTAACATAAATTAAAACCATTACTTCACGGTGAGGCAATTGCCATTGGAATGGTTTTAG
>JBMYRY010000225.1:0-5173 GCA_049602795.1 Bradymonadia bacterium | reverse complement strand
CGGTTGATTGGAATCAGATTCATGTCAACATTGAGAACGGACTACTCGACGCGCTCTCTATCTCTTGCACACAGGTAAGTTCTGGCAAGACACTCGTGTTTTACGAGACAGCTGATGGGAAACGTCGCCCATTTTCTCGCGACCCGAATGTAGTCCCGGTAAGAGCGCGACTTGAACCGCACCATGCTCTCGCATCGAGTTCTATTCCGTTCGTATTTCCGCCCGTCTCCATTGACGGTATCTCATACGTTGACGGAGGTCTCCGACAAAATACACCTCTCTCGCCAGCCTTACGCATGGGCTCCGATAAGTTGCTGGTCATCGGTCTTGGACATGCAAAGACAATCGATGAAGAGACTCTCTTTTCGAAAGAAGATAAATCGACGCCTATTTCGGTACTCGGTAAGGTCGTTAACGCGCTGATGCTTGACCACGTCGATTATGACATTGTCCGACTCTCGCACGTCAATCGATTGATGGAAGATGGCGAAGCAGTATTCGGTGAGCAATTCATCGACCGCTTGAATCAGATGGTGAAACCCATTCGAGGCGCGAGTTACCGAAAAATACCCCACGTGGTAATGCGACCTAGCCGAGACTTGGGGATGCTGGCCGCACAGCATGTCCGTGATAAACGACTCAAATCCTCCCGGGGCGTTGTCACTCGACTCGTTCGAACTCTCGCGCGACTGGAAAAAAAGGATGAGGCAGACCTAACAAGCTATCTGCTCTTTGATGGCGGTTTTTGCGAATCGCTGATCAATCTGGCCGTCGATGATGCTCGCGCATCACGTGATGAATTATTAAGGCTCTTCACACCCGAATAAGTCACTCTATTGGCTCTCCTTTTGAGCTTCTAACCTTGCCGTCGGTTGACATGCTAATCCTAGTCGCTTGATCGTTGGGGCAACATTATCTCTTCCTACTGACCACCAAATGTTTGGCTCCAAGTCATAGTGACTCCACTCTGGCAGGACGGCGCCCTGGAAGGAATATCCGAGAATCGGCGTACTTTCTAACTCAAGATACTGCCCCCAAGGTGAATCTATTCCAGACAAGTCATGTCCATAAACCGCAAGTGTCTGTTCAATCGGATCAAAGCCTGGCTCTGCGGGATCTCTCAAAGCCACCACACTGATGGCGAAATCTTCGTAGCGGGAAAACTGCACAGACTCCACCCATAGCTGCGATGGTACTTTAACCCAAGCATCACCACGCAAAACCTCTATACCAAGTCCGTCGCTTGTCAATCGGGCGAAGTCTCCTCCATCGGTAACCGGGAGCCTAATTGGTGCCGTACGCCTCTCCTGAGGCAATGCCTGAAGGGCATCTGGCACGATGTCTTCCACCAATCCATCAAGACCGAACGACCAGCGCTTTAAAGTCATAGATTCGCCGTGAGCAGTCAACCATTGGGACACGTATCGACCACCGAAAATCACACGCGTTTGGGGACCAATCCACCTAGCTGGTTCTTCACCTAAAGCAATCGTGAGCGGCGTTTCTGACAAAATCCCGTCAACCACTTCGTATTCAATGGCAGTCTCGGCACAGACCGCAATGATGCGAACGCCTCTGTCGCTATTGGCCGTCTCGAGAAACTCAGCTCTACACGGGAGTGAGCGTGTCACCAATTGACCTGGAGTTGGGTGAACGAGTAACACCTGCTCCTCAGTCGGCTCCTCAACATCATCTCCCTGGTTCATTATTGGATCATCAGACCCCTGTTCATCTGATTCTCCTGATGGTGCGTCACTGCCCTCACCAGCCTCAATCGAAAGTGTTGTAGAACAATTTGCCGGACATTCACCAACGGCTTGCCCTCGAGTCGAAAGTAACGCAATTACAGCATTTGTATGCGCAAAATGGTCAATCTGTCCCAATCCGGTTACGCAAGCAAAACATTGATCCGTTTGATTATTCACATGCATAAGTTCAATCCGAGATGCCCTCGAGACAGCCAGCAATGCCCCCAAATCACTCTTGGATACAAACCACGGTCCACTAAATGCACCGGATTCACTTAGCGTCGACACATCGCTGTGTGAGTACGAATAAGAGCAGCAGATACCGCCTTCAGCATCGCCGTCACAATCCGAATCCACGAGTCCGCACGACTCCGCACTGCGACTCGCGCAGGCAAGCGCTGGAATACTCAACACGGGCACAGCAGCGAAGGTATTGAGTGGTACTGCATTCAAGACACCTTCAACACCATCCCACAACACATGCGTGGGCGTTGCGTCCAAGGCCAACCAAGCCGACAAAGCTCCATCGGTCTTTTCAACCACGACGACGCTATGCCGATTAACCAGCACCCAATACGCCTGATCTATATCAACAGCCACATAAACAATCGTTTGACCTCGGCGTGCATGAAAACTCATCTGAGCTTCCCCGACCTGAAGCACTTGATGACCCAATTGCTCTTGCATCGTCCATCCATCGGGGAGTTCTGAAGACATTGCGCTGTCGTCCATTTGATTTTCCAGGCTGGTAAGCCATGGGTTCGTGACCACACCTGGTCTCGGATCCCAAATATGCAGGGCGTGTTCGGTATGGCTCACCAAGACAGGACCACTCGAATCACTGGCCAACGTGCCTCGACCAAGTAGGCGAGTATTCGAATCCGCGAAACATCGCCAATTCCCCACCTCTTCTCCCATCCCAGATTCACTCGTAAATGATGTACAATGCCCATCCCCGTACGCAAGCAGCCACAAATGCCCCATTGGCCCAACAGCAACAGGCAGCGGCGCATCACGTTGACCCACAGGTTTCGTCGTCTCGGGTGTGGAAGCTAACGCGGTCTGCACTCGACCATCCACAACACCCACGACCAGCGCACTACTTGGCTCAGATGGGCCAAAGTCATGCTCAGTAAGTCGGACCGCATCCGAGGTCATGGGCAATGGCACATCACTTTGCGATGATAAATGAACGCTGCGCCAGACATCACCAAACTTGGCGATCAAATAACCAGCCTCATCCGCGGGCCATGCTGACGGTCTGAGGACGTTCATGCCTTCTTCATACGGGGGAACAAATCTTAAAAACTCAGGTTCAGACTGGTCGATTAAAGTCTCTATCTGCTCTTCATCAGTTAAGGATGTAGAACGGCGAATGACAACATCACGTTGCCAAGCTCGACCTCCGCGCCACCAGAATAACCGAAATAAGTCTCCAGTACCGGTCACCGCCAAATCCGTCGCCGGAGGCTGCACGCTTGGCTCGAGGTCCTCAACGTAATCGGGCAAGGCTGCATCTGCAGCTGCCATGTCAACCACTTGAGCATCAACCGACATATCGGGTATGTCTTGGTCAATTTCGAGTGCCTGATCGGCAACCATTGCCGCATCGCGAGGCGTTACCGAAACAGGCTGCCCGGGGTCACATCCCACGAGTAGGACAACAAACAAGCTGATAGAGAAGAACGTAAACCGATACATTTGGGGTAACTCCTATGTCTCCCCAATGTATTACTCTTGAATTCGCCTCAAAATCAACATTGAGCGTGGGGCGACCGAAACCACACCATCAAAACGCTGGTCAGTCAGCAAATCAACGTATGTTGCCGAAGGCACGGCTACATTATTCATCGGATTATCGCCGCGATTGATCACCACGGTCAGATCCTCAAACCGTTCATCTTGGCAGGATGTTTTGAAAACCCATGAGTCTTGGTCTACCCGCAGTGTTTGACGAGTGCCACGAGACAAGGATTTGTGTTCAAATCGCACTTGAGCAAGTTTAGCCAAATGGTCGCGCAAGTCACGTTGAGCCGGCTGCAGTTCCGCTGCGTTCCAGGGCATTAGGCGTCTATTATCCGGGTCTCCACCGCCAGCTAGCCCAATTTCATCCCCATAATAAATGAGAGGAATGCCTTCGGTTGTAAACATAACCCCGAACGCGAGTCCGAGTCGCTCATAAGCCCAACTCTCAGTCGGTTGAGCTGGTCGCCAATTCCACCCGTTCCATTGGTTACTTCCTTCAGTGCAATTTTCGATCTCACCTGTCGCGTAGTGAATCGCACGTGGAATGTCATGATTACCGATCCAAGTCGTCATCAGTGCACGCTCGCCGTAATATCCGCGATTCTCCTCATCCATGAATCGTTGTAGGGTTGGCATATCACCTCTGAATACGCCCTCACATAGTCGCTTCTTGAGAGGGAAATCAAACTGACCGTCCAGCTTTGTATCAACATCCACAAAAGCCTTCAAAAGCGCTTTATCGAAATAATCAAATGTCTCACCAACGAGATAGAAGCGGCCGCCATCGGGCTCAGGAAAGCTCTCTGTCAGGGCAGCACGGAGATCTGTCAACCATGTTTGTGACACATGCTTAATCGCATCGAGCCGGTACCCATCAATATTAAACGTCTTTGCCCACCACAAGGCGTCGGCCACTGACCAAGCCCGCGCTTGTGAATTATCGAAGTCAAACGCAGGCAAGTAATCCGTAAACACACATCGCGTCCCCCAGTACGGATGATTCCATCCCTGTTGACCATCGGCGACATCGCCACAGCGAAAGAACGATCCATTATCCCGCGTGGCAAACCAGTCTGGGTTCGCTTCGTAAAGAGGACTTGCGACATCAATATGGTTCATCACGTAATCAAACAATATTTTCATGCCGCGGTCGTGGGCGGTGTCTACAAGCGTGTGCAGATCTTGCGTAGTGCCGAGTCTCGGCTCTACCATAGGTATCGGATTCGGCGTCTCTGGATCACTATAATCCACATTATCCGGCGAAGGCCAGTATCCATGATAGGCAGAGTAAAAATTTGGGTCACAGCCTTCCTGATTACCATTCACACATGGATTCATTGAGGCGCCTCGATAGTCTCGATTTTTGTAAGGAGCAGAGAGCCACAATGCTGTTACGCCTAGCTCTTGCAAGTAAGCAAGTTTTTCAGTGACACCCGGTAAATCACCGCCATGAAATTGACCGCTCGGCCCATTGGCTGCATCACCATCTGTGGCACCATCTACAATCGTCCTCATACCATCACCGTCATAAAAACGGTCGACCATTGCGAAATACATCACGGCGTCTCGCCAATCGAATGCATCAGGATCGCCACATTGGTTGCTCGTTCCGCCTTCGCAAATCACTTCTCTTTGAGAGTTCTGTCCTCCAAGACCATCGCTCACGGTATTGGTTTCGT
>JBMYRY010000224.1:0-5186 GCA_049602795.1 Bradymonadia bacterium | reverse complement strand
GAGATAGGAAATGCGTTGAGATTCATCTGCTCGAAAAACCAGACCGCGTCTTTTGAATTCATACATATTGACCACGGAATCGTCGGGGGGTTCTGACATTGGAGAAATACAAAACCGCCACTCAGTGTGGGGGGGATTGTTTTTTGTTGGCTGAAGGTAATTGGCCATCGGATCTAGCCAAGGAGCTAGATCGAGATATGAAGATAGATGAATGGCCGCGGGGCCAATGAAAAGAGTCTGCACACTAAAGCAAATTGATCATCAAGACTGCATTGAGCAGCCGAAAGGTGCCGGTCCCGGTTGCGTATTTAAGTTGGTCGGTACGCAGGCCAGTGAGTTACGCTCAAAAACCACCGCGGATAAGAATCCAGGTTTCTCGTAGGCCCTGCGATGCTTTGGTTTACGTTGCTCTCGCTCAGTTTTCATCGTGTTTCTCCGTGCCATTAGGGCTAGTAGTAAATTACCAATTGTAAGGAACCGGCGCCAGTCTGTTTCATCACCGAACCGAGATCGGCTATGCCATCACCATTAAAATCGCCAACACCCGACACACCGGACAAGCCTGTTTCATAATTGTCAGCACCTGTCGTAAAGGTCAGTGCATCGAGCCTCATATGAGCATATCTCTGAACCCCTGAATTGTACGGGATACCGAAAGTGCCAGTGCCATTATTGAAAAACACATAGGCGTTTGTGCTCGTAGCCTGTGCTGGATCATTCTGAACGCCATGTGCAGCCACAAGGTCTTCAAAACCATCACCATTCAAATCTCCTGCGAGCGAAACATCACGACCAAATCGGTATCGTCCAAAGGTGAAACAATCAACCTCCGATAGATCTTGGTCGATTACTGCGATGGTATTTTCGAGGTTACTCACGGCAAAATCGCTGCCAGCTACGCCGTCCAAATCAGCGCCTCCTGCCATGGAAAAACCGAAGCCGGTGGATTCATTGGTATTACTTTCATTCATACAGCTAGGGATTGCCAACTGCCCATCAGCCAACGTCAAACGACCAGCAAGATCAGTACCACCATTGGCGAAAAAGACAAACCCAGGTGACCCACCAGCGCTGAAGACTATTTCGCCAGCGTTATCACCATTCAAATCATCGATACCAACCCCACTAAGTCCGGGAATGACAACCCCGGTCGTCTCAATGGTCGTAATGCCATTAGTGCGGTTCGTATTATCCGCTGTGGGATTATTTGCAGTTTCGATGGTTAGGTCATCCCAGACCGCTCGTCCCGCGATGACCCAAGCTGTCGTAGCTGTGCCACCTGGCGTGACCTGACCACCCACAAACAGATCTGCAAAATTGCCAGTATCGGCACTGCGTTGATGAAAGTTGCCAATCATGGATAAGCCGCCAAGCAATCGACCTGGTACGGTATAGACCGCATCTGGGGTCAGCAATTCAGCCTGGTCATTCCCAATGCCTAAATAGACCACAACAAGACCATTGAGGAAGTCTCCCGTAAATCCACCGATCGCAAAATCCGGAATCCCATCTCCATTTAAGTCCTGCCCACCTGCTGCCGAGGTCGCATAGCCGAAATTAGCCGGAAGCGATAGCAATGTGGCGCTGGTCTGAGAGGGGTCGACATCACCTAATACCAACGCTGCGGTGCTTTGTAGTCCACCGCTGAACTTGAAGAAAGTAACCAGAACGTCATCTGTACCAGAGTTATCAACATCTCCCACTGCAGTTATCGGCGAATCTAGACCGTATTCTCCGCCTGCATCCCAGGCGCCGCCGATAGCTTGAATGTCATAAGTTTCGCTAGACCAACGCAGATCCACGGTGACTTCAGCGAATGCACCAAGTCGGGGATGATCCGCACCTGCGTCTAAGTCCGTGGCATCATCAATTGCTGCTATCGCTAAGAAATGGCGCTGATTGGGAATCAAGCCTAATCCAAGATCGCCATGTGGACTGAGTTGATCAGTCCCGTCACCCAATCGAGTACTCAAAGACCCTGGACCCTGACCCTGGATGGTCACGGTGACCGTACCACCGACCTGGGTGACATCATTCACCACGAGTTGAGAATTAACCGCCGCGTTCCATTGGCTAGCAGTCACGGCAGCATCTACATTACTCTTCTCAACCACGCGGATTGCATATCCGGTTACAGTGCCCTCCTGACCGTCGTCACCCGGCGCAGTGAAGGACAACTCTACTTGACCAGCGCGTGCGTCAATGATTGAGGCTTGTAAATCAACAATATCGCCCGGTACAGCTGGATCCGCATTGACGGTTACCGAGGTACATTCAGCAGCATTTGCTTCATCGGCAACACATAATTGAAGTTCGTGTACGCCCGGTAGCAAAGTCTGATCGAATGAGACCTGCTCTTCGATCCCGTTATCAATGACAAGAGAATCTACCGCCTGTCCGTCTACACTCAATGTGACCGTACGAGTGGTCGCTGGACTCACCTCAGTCACTGTGCCCACGATGGAGATTTGCTGATTATTGGCAAGATTACCATCTGCATCCGTCAAAATTGCAGCACCATCAACAGGCGAGACAAATTCGATTGCAGGCGCATTGATGTCGACAATCGCAACCTGAGTCAACGAGTCCACTGTATCTAGGGAAGCTTCACTAACCCGAACCTTCAAATTTCTCGAACCTGAAGCAAGCGGAATAGCCGAATAAACGAGAGCACCACCGGCAGGCACAGCCTGAGTTGCAACAACGGCATCATCCACGAGTAATTGAGCCGTCGCACCGACGCATGCTGCATCAAAGATATCTACTTGAGCATTAATGTCTGTCTCAAGAGCGGCCCCAACGACCGTACCATCAGAAGCAGTGAGCACCTGAGGGTTCGAATCAAAACCATTGAATCGGCTTGCACAGCCGTTGACATCGAGAGTCACATTTAACTCAGGACTCGCAGGGCTAACATTCCCACACGCATCTACTGTAGTCACAGTAAGTACCTGAGCACCCGCCGCTAAGGTAAGCGAAACCAATTGATCAGCGCTTGGATCATTGCCCATCAACAAGGGGGTTGGAATCGTGCTCAACGGGCTACCGTTCGACAACACTTCAATTACCTGCCCCTCTTCAAGAGGCGCGAGGGCATCCACAACAACTTGCGCAGCCACCTGGAAGCCATTTGACGAATCATTGTCAACGTCCTCATCCGCAGTGAAAACTCGCTCGTTGTCAATGCCACCAAGGGAGACAGAGGGCGCAACAGTGTCAATGGAAAAAGCATTTGCAACGGGAGACGCCCAATCGTCCACACCATTGACCTGGTCAAAGCCGTATGCACTTCCCTGATTACCGCAGGTGTCGGACACTACTGCCACCAACGTGTGGTTCCCATCAGGCAGACTGAGTTGGGGAATATTTACTCTTGAAATCTCGGCCGGACCAGATTGGAAAATCGCGATGCCGTCGAGACGAACTTCAACATTCACCTGCTCGCCTGCAGTCGTCGTTACGTCGAGAATTGGAGTAAACTGCAATCCACCTTGAGCCTGCTCAGCATCGCTCGCAATACCTAGACAGTCCAACAAACCAAGATTTGATGCCGTCATCTGTGGCACCTCGCTATCCACACGGATATCTAAAGTCGCAGGCTGTCCATCCTGGCCAATTAAATCATTGCCAACGCCATCTTCGCCTAGAATGGTCAATGTTGTGCTTGATTGCGAACTCGGTAATGAGCCCGCAATCGTCACTGTTTCACCTGAGGTTAAACCAAAACCAAAGAGGTTATTCAGACCGTCTCTCAACTCGACTCTAGTGCCATCAGCGAGACCGTTGGTTCTGACCTGAACGGTAAAATCGTTAGCAAAGTTTTCAGGTAACTTCTCGCGCGCGTTCACACATCCATTCTCATCAACGTCCTCAGGAACCGTAGCAGAGATAACTTCCGGAGGACTACAATCAGCGACAACCGATACCAAAGAAGATTGGACGCGTCCGCCTTCAACTGCAACGAAGGACAATTCATGAGCCGCGTCGGGTAAAGACACAGGACATTCCATCAACGTGCTACCCTCAACACTCCCAGCACCAATGACCTGACACTGCCCATCAATTACGTTTGGCAAACCAAGACAATTTTCATCGGGCTGCCCAACGGCGTTGCTTGTACATACCGCGAATGAAGCGCCGGTTGAGACACCGTTCGTTTCAACTCGCACAGCAAGTTGGCACCCAGAACGAGCTGCATCATTATCTTGTGCGGCATTGATTCTATCCCCAGAATCTAAAGAACGAATCTGAGCGAATGCCAGAGATGGGTCAACGGACGCAGTGCGCTCGGCAGAGACACTCACCCCACATTCGTCTGCCACGGATGCGGTCAAGGCAATGTCTCCGAGAGGTATATTTAGCGTCGGAAATGTGACCCTCGAGCACTCTGCACCCTCTGGGACTACAGCAGTCAACGCGGTATCCGATAGCACCGGGACTGTATTAAGCTGAATGGTTTGACCGCCCGCGCCACACACGTCAACTTCGACCGCAACCTGAGTGCCAGGCGACTGCGAGTCTGAATCTTCAAAGCGTTCGGCGATTGGCGTAACGATATTGAGCGTTGGTGCATTTCGGTTAACTACGATCTCTAGTTGTTCGGGAACGAAGGCAACCGGAACCTCACTCAAAATTGTACCTTCGAAGGACAGAGTGTATCGACCATCCGCCAGAGATGCGACATTCGCGGTGTAAAGATTATTCCCTGCGCCCGTAAGTAATCGAGCCTCACCTGTGCTACCGCCAGTCGGCGTTACCCGATAAAACAAGATTGGCTGGTTGCCATCTATGTTCTGACCAACAGCGCGGATTTCAAAGTTGTCATCGTCAAGGCAACTCGGAAATGCGGTTGGAGACAAGACATTGAGAGATGCTTGACGAAAATAAGTGCGCCAAACCGCCCCTTGGCTAGTGGGTGGATTACTCGCATCCTTGATAATTGGCCGGCAGAGATACTCACCAGCCTCACTCGATTGAAAAGTCACAATCGCGACATCATTCGTTGGATCATTGTCCAGCAAAGCTGTTCGAGAAATCGCGTCGGACTGCAAGATCGTCCGTTCGACGTACACCGGGTTCGGTCCTACAGCGCCACACTCAATCCCTATTGTGTAATTTACTGCTTCTGGGCGAAGGTCAATTGCCTCGATACTCACTGGCACCTGAATGCCAGAACGTAGAAGCGC
>JBMYRY010000223.1:0-5194 GCA_049602795.1 Bradymonadia bacterium | reverse complement strand
CAAGCCAGTAGCGGAGTGTAGAAATGAGGCTGATGATGACGAGGACGGTTTAACGGATTATCCAAATGATCCCGGCTGTCTCTCGATGGAAGATCGCACTGAGGATGACGCCGGCGCCGTACCCTTGTGTGCGAATCAAACCGACGACGATGGAGATGGTCTTACGGATTTTCCCGCGGACCCGGGTTGCCTAGCGGCTTCAGCCGACAGTGAAGCGGATGTCTGCGGAGATGGAGTACGAATTTCCGAATATCCAAGTAACGCCAGCTTCATTTTGGGGTCAACGGGCAGCAGCGAAGCCTCCAACGCTTTGGATTCAGCGGAGTTGACATGTGGTACCCGCTCCAATGTGGAGCGTATCTATTTCTATCGAAATCCATATACGGCAGATCTGACGATTCGAACCGATTATGCGGAAACCGAGATTGCGACGGCGCTCTATGTCCGAAGTAATTGCGGACTCGCAAATAGTGAATTGGGCTGCGACACTGAAAGTGGAAGTATTCCCGGACGAAGTCGATTGTTTTTAGAAGACGTTCCAGCAGGCGAGTATTTCATTGTTGTGGACACGGCAGCGGGTGATCCTGGAGCGTTTAAGCTTGGCGTAGACAGTGTACGAAAAGTTGCTGAGTGTGCAGACGGTATTGATAACGATGAAGATGGTGCAATCGATGACGATGACCCGGGCTGCGCGAGTACGCAGGACCGATCAGAGCGTAATTTATCGAGCATTCCTCAATGTAATAATGGCGTCGATGATGACTTTGATGACAAGATCGATTATCCATTCGATCCGGGATGTGCGACTCGAGGTGATGTCAACGAAACGGATCCACCAACGATTCCAGCGTGTTTTAACGGGATTGATGATGACGGTGATGGACTCGCTGACATTCCTTTAGATCCGGGCTGTACCGCTCGTGGAGATGACGACGAGACAGACCTTGAAATCCCGCCTGCATGCGCTAATGAGCGAGACGACGACGGTGATGGACTGCGAGATTTCCCCGATGACCCTGGGTGTGATTTTGCCGGCGATCGTACGGAAGACTAGGAACGGATTTAAGCTCGATGACAACGAAGGTTTACCTCGAGCCCTCACCATTGGTTGAGCCGTTCAATGATCCAGCCGGTGAGATACCAATCGCAAACATTAAGCTGTCAACCTGGCAATCAGAATGCTTTGAAGCACTAGGTCTGGAACGTATAGAAAACTATACGCCACCTTGCCTTGTTATGCCTGAAAACTGCTTTGTCACCGTGGGGGCACTCCTACAGTTTCTCGAAGGAGCCAAAGGGAGGAATGCGGTTCTAGTTTTGGGGAATAGTCGCTTTGCTCGAGACTCAACGCCAGTGCAGCGAGATGTCTCTAGAGTAGAGAACGGATGGAGATTTAACCGTATTCGCTATGCACATGACGATGGTCATTCACCCGTTGACGTTGTTGTAGACCCCGATGAGGTCAAGCTTGACCTGCCTATCAACAACCCCTACCTCGACCAAGATACCATCGAGCTTGGTATTGCTCGTCATGCAGTGATGCAGTTAGATCATTGGGTGCATATCCTTTGGGTCAACCAGATTGCTGGAGGATTAGTTGCCCTGAAGACCCCCAAGTGGCTTTGGGTCCTACGGGTACTCTGGGCAATGCTGCGCAAACTTTCTTTTAACAAGTGGAAAATTCTTTCGGGGATGAATGTTGTTGGAAAGGGATGTGACATCCATCCGACCGCTGTGATTGAGGGCTCTACTCTTGGAAAAAACGTTACGGTTGGACCGTACGCACGCGTATTGATGAGTCATCTCGATGATGGCGCAGTTGTCATGGCCGGGGCACAGGTGGAGTTTGCCACCATTGGCGCCAAGTCAATGGTCAGTGAGCATAGCGTTCTGAGATTTTCGGTGTTGTACCCTGAGGCGGTTGCCAGTCAATATCTGATGCAGCAATGCGTCCTTGGACGCGGTACGGTAACGACGGGTGGTGCCTTTACGATGGATCTGAATTTTGATCGCGAAATTCGGGTGCCGCTCGATGGGAAGTTGCACAGTACTGGACAACACTTTTTGGGATGCGCATTTGGACATGGTGCACGGATCGGTACAGGATTCTGGCTATCGAGCGGGCGCGCAATTCCGAATGGTTATTTCTTGATTCGCGATCCCAATCAAACACTGAGTTCTATTCCAGAGCAGTTGCCTGCGGGAGAGGCTCTTGTGGTACGAGGTCGGACTCTTGAGCCTCTGGTGCCACCTTCTGGTCCTTCTGAAAAACCGCTAATTGATGACCAGACTGACCACTCAGACTGAGCAGGAGTTGGGACGGTATTTCCACGCAAAAGTACAGGAGCACGAGAATCAGAAACACCAAGATGTCGAATGGCGTGCGCCACGAGAAAGGGGCGCCCGGTGGTGGACTTCTCAGAAACTTGGCTAATGCGATCCCCAAGCTTGCAACCCCCTCCAGCGGGTAGAACATTGTCTGGTGGTGTACAAGACGCAAACCTGCTGCTTCAGCAGTCTTTTCTAGTGAGCGTTTAGAGAAGTGAAACAAGTGTTGCGGCATCAGAAAAGGCAGCCAATATTTTCCGAATACCCTTCGCCAGAAACCGTTGTAATTGGGGACTTCCACACAGCAAAGTCCATTGGGTTTTAGCAATGTATGAGCGGTTTTGAGTGCTTCAATAGGTTGCGCGTGATGTTCTAATGATTCCCAGAATGTGACCCAATCGAATGACCCAGGTTGACCATCATATTCAGCAATCTCAGTGACTAAAAAACGAAGTTCACTGGAGCTGGATGTCTGTTGCAGAGCGCCTTCATCGAGATCGATTCCAACACCTACACTGCCACGTTTTTCACGAAGAGTTGTTAGGAATCCTCCATAACTACAGCCTACATCCAAGATGGTCTCACCACTCAAGATGGGACGTACCTTCTCCATTACGCGTAAACGGTATAGAGAAATCAATTTCATTAGACCACCCTGGTGAAATTGTGCCATACCGTCCTGGTCTTCGCCCGAGTACGTGTTGTCGTAGTAAAAGGCGAGACTTTCGGGTGCCGGTCTTGGGCGAGTCATCACGAGGGCACAGTGAATACATCGCTGAATGTTGAATCGACCTGGCTTTTGCCAAATATTGTCGGTTAGATCCGTATGGAGGGTCTCAAATGTTGATTGACCACAGATTGGGCAGTCCGGTATTTCCAGGTTGATCTTTGTCATACCGCGAAAGAGTATGCCTTAGACTGTTTCAGGAAAAGAGCTAATGCTGTTTATCTCGTTTTTTGTGTATTCCATTGCTTTTATCTGGTTCTTGATTTTCTTGTCGAGAGCTAAGGATGAGGCAAAGCCGTTGCCAATGTCGGTGGCGCAACAGGGCGCTTACGCGTTGTGGTTACCCGATGGGATGGTAGAACCAGAACTCTCCCCAGCGCCCACGGCGGTCTTTAGTACACCCGAAATGCCCAATTATGATGGTTTTATTCTTCGTTTGGCTGGTGGGGTAGATGTACCGTCGAATCTGCCAAGTCGGTGTTTTGCGACACAAAGCGATTTCCTGTCTGTAATGCCTCGACCTCGAGGGGGGGCGATGGATTTGTTCTACGAGCGGATGCGTAGGGATTTTGCGCAGGCTGCCTGGGTCAATGACCCAAAGAATGCAGCGTCTTTCGTAGATCACCGATGCGTTTGGTTTCGAGGATGTGACGCGACTTTACCGAGTGGCGAAATCTGTGAAGTATTTAGAATTGGTCGGGCTCGTAAAGCGCATGGCTTGGAGACACGTTTGTACGTGGGGTTTGAGATGGGGGACGAGGCACGAGAGATCCGTGCACCGGCCATGAACTGGACACAGATACAATCAGAATTGCATGATTGGTACTTACCGCAACCTTTGCTGCGCCGATTCTTACCGTCCTTTAGTATCATGATGTGGTGCGGCTCACTTGCGGGACTCGTGTGGCCGGAGGTGCGGGATGCAGCGATTCTATCGCTTACATTAGGTCTTGCTCAGCGATTATGCGCAGCACTCTACGACGGATTTAGTATCAAGCTTGTTCTCATTGCACCATTTGCAGAACCTTGGTTTTGGGTAAAGGCATCACGGTACGCCGTTGTCCAGAGACTAGCTGTTCAGCCGGATTTGTCTGCGTGGCAGTCTTCCGATGAGATTGCGCCAAGTGGTCGTCAGCGATGGCGCTGGCTAGATGAATCGCTCTTTATATTCAGCGCTAGACGATTGGGGGGGTCCGCTAAGGTGATGAAATTGCTCTATGACCATGAGCCCCAAGGTTTTACTCATCGAGGACTTGCATTAGACAGGTGGATTCATCAACTGCCGGCAGCGAGAGCCGTTCGGTTCCGGCGCTATAGCGTCCAAGAAGCCTTATCAACTCTCCAGGGGGTTGAAGTCTTGATGTCATTGCCGTCGGGTACAGCCCAGGACTTGAAAAGGCATCATGCGACCGACATTTATCTCGTTGACATGGATCCAGAAGCGTTGAGTGTTGCGAAATCTAACCTGCCAAATGCCCAAGTCATAGAAGGTTCTTTTGCTGACTTAAAGTTTGAAAGACATTGTGATGCATTTGTGTACTGTGGATTGGCGGAGTATCTAGGAGATAATGAGGTCGTAGCGCAATTGAGGCAGATTCGAGGGCTCGTTGGTACGCAAGGCACTTTAATTACCTCTACAACACAGGGAAATACCCAAGTGCCCATGATGTCTGAGCATATCGGATGGCGAACCCGAACACGTACTATGGATGAGTATCGCGCCTTAATGGAACTCGCGGGTTTTCGTATTGTGGAGCAGTGGAGTGACCCTAATCAAATCCAAGTGGTCTACATAGCCATTGGCGTCGAAACCTTTTAGGGTATTAGGGTTGGGACCCCTTCCGGGGAATTAAGTTGCTCGAGGAAGGTCTTGATATCATCCACTGCTGCGTCCGCTGTCAGCATTACATCATGTCCAGTTGAACCTTCATTGGGATAGTATTGTTTAAGCCCCTGGGTAGCACTTCTGGCAACGTTATTTGTTAGACCCATTTCGCCCTCTGCCAAGGACGCGACCGCTGTGAGGGGCTCTAACATTTCCCCGACCAGCTTGAGTCGCATTGCGGTCAATAATGCATTCTGACCTCGACTTGAGACGCGTTCATTGCCGGTACCGTACACATAGAAGAGATGTTTTGG
>JBMYRY010000222.1:0-5201 GCA_049602795.1 Bradymonadia bacterium | reverse complement strand
CCCACGCATACACCGCCGCCACTCTGATTTCGAGTCCTCACCGACTCCTCAAGCAATTCTGAACCTGAAATAGATGCGACGGGAAGACACTCTGTTGCGCCATACGGGGTATGTAAATCCGCACCGCCGTCTAGCATCGCCTTTACTCGTTTTAGCACCACTCGACCAACGGGGGCTCCAGCCGAGAGAACACGCTTAAGCGCGGGAAATTTCAGCCCCCCTTCGGTGGTATAGCGAGTCAATGTGTCGAGCAATGCGGGCGACCCAAAAAGGTTGGTCACGCCAAACTGACGGATCGCCGTAACAAGTCGCAGCGGATCGGCCTTTGCTGGCTTGGTAGGATTCATATCCGGAATAATCGTAGTCATTCCAAGCGCCGGGTCAAAAAGGCCAAATAATGGAAAGGTTGGCAAATCGACCTCTCCAGGCTCAATGCGATACATAGACCGCAACAAATCGATCTGCTTTGAAAAGATGTCGTGTGAATAGATAACGCCTTTGGGCGCACCTGTACTGCCACTGGTAAATAAAATTGCAGCCTCGTCAGTCCCGCTCGTTTCTGGCAGCATTCTTGTAGAGGAACGTCGACCAATGTCTTGAAGATATGCCAAGGAACGACCAGGGGCTAACCACCTTGGACCAACTAAGATAGAGGTCTTCAGTGTTTTGCGTCCCCAACCAAGAACAATCCGAGCGAGTTGAGCCTTCAACACACCGACGAAGTAATCAGGTTCAGCTTCGTCCAAACACCGCCCCATCCGTTTGACGCCAATACCAGGATCCACAAAAATTACGACCGCGCCCAATCGATACAAAGCGAAGGTCAACGCATACAGAGCCGCACTCGCAGGTACAAGCAACGCGACGCGGTCACCTTTTTTAACCCCAAGATCAAAAAAGCCGCGCACGTACTCGCTACACAGGCTTTCGAGCTCAGCATATGTAAATGCTTTGGTTTGAAAGTGATCACCTTTGAACTTTTTGAGCTCAACAATGGCAGTCACGTCGGACTGTTGGGACGCGACACGCTCAAGTGCAAAGCCGATGTTCTGGTCGCCCATGGCTACCTCAGCTCAAAAATGATTGGATTCGGTCACACACTGATGTCATCTCGTCTTCCAAGATGTAGTGCCCAGCGTCCGGATGATACATCACCTCAGCGTGTGGCATATGCTTTTTCCACTCTTCCAAAAAGGCATCGTCGAATACGAAGTCTTGTCCGCCCCAACATAAAAGCGTCGGAGTTTCAGAAAACTGAGACAGTCCCTCACGCATGCGAACAAGCGTATCATAGCCCTCGTCAGTAGAAAGAAGGGGAATATTCTTCACGAACTCGAACGTCGCAATCCGGTTTGCCCAGTTATTGTAGGGTGCAGTATAGGCAGTCCTAAGTGCGGCAGGCATCGCCTTCTTAACAGCCATTCGTGTTGCCCCCACCGCAAAGGCGTTCCCCCCTTGGACAAGAAGTTTACCCAGTGGCGTATTTCTGATGAGCCAAAGCGTAAACGGTAACTTCATCTCCTTTGGATTGGGAAATGCTGCCGTGTTGAGAATGACTAATCGGCGTATCCGATGCGCATTCGCAGTCGCCCAGCCCAGGCCAATTGCCCCTCCCCAATCATGGACAACCACATCAACCTTCTGGTCGCTCGGCACTGTCCGCTCCATGAGTGCCGTCAAATCATCAATCCGACTGTCTAATTGATAATCGTAGTCTGCAACGCTTGGCTTGTCGGAAAACCCACAACCAATGTGATCGGGTACGATACACCGGAAGCTACTCCTCAGCTTGAGCACAAGATTACGATAGTAGAAGGACCAAGTCGGGTTGCCGTGCACCATCAGCACGGGCGTACCTGCCCCCTCATCTAGGTAGTGCAACCGTCCAACTGGACGTTCCAAATAATGCCCGTCGAACGGATAATACTCTGCGAGACTCATCACCACTTAAGTTCCGACATTGCACAATTCAATCCGCTACCAATACCCAACAGCCCTACTCGTTGTCCTGAGGAAATCCGTTTGGCTTCAATGGCTTTTGAGAGGGTAATTGGCAGAGATGCGGGTCCGATGTTGCCGAGCGTCGGAAAGGTCAACAACGCTTTATTATGGTCAAGCCCCAAGAACTGGCACAATTTTGCCGTGTGGACCGCACTCACTTGGTGCAGAATCAACTCATCGAGGGCACCATCGCTCCACCCCAACTGATCCTGGGCAAGCGCATAGGTTTCTTTCGCTAAAGAAACCCCCTCCGCAAGCAAGGTTTTGGTATCGGTCGTCATCTGATGCCGCTGTCCTCGACATAATCCACTCCACTGAGTTGCAGCAATGGATACACCACCGAGATATTTCGGTAAATCACTGTCCGTCCCCGCGCCCAGCAACATCGCGACACCACCAGACCCCAGAGTCAGGGTGGCGAACTCAGCTCTAAACTGTTCAGTGCTGACGTCATCCCCCTTGAGTCGTTCGATCGTTGCCTGCTGCACTTCGCGTGACGATTCACCGTCAACAATCAAGCCGTACTCGATATCTCCACGCTCGATCATTCCGGAGACGATGTCCATGGCATTCAAAAACGCCAGACAGGCATTGCCCAAGTCGAAATTCTGACAAGAGCCCGGCAAACCAAGCTTATGATGGACGATGGCCGCTGTAGACGGCTCGATATAATCGCGACATACGGATGTGTTAACGATCACGCCGACCTTGTTTCGGTCTACACCGCTTCGCTCAAAAACGAGTTCTGCTGCTTTCGCGGCTGCATCACTGGGCATAGTATCTTCGGGCCACCATCGCCGTTCCTGGATACCCGCTACATGCTCTAGGAGTCCCATTGGTAAACCAAGTCGCTCGGTAGTCTTGCTCAGTTCTTTCTCTATCTGTCTTGAGGTTATGATTTCAGGCGCATCAACATGCGCGAGTTCGATCATCGATACATTACGAAACTTCATGCGGCATCCCTATGGGGCTGATTTAGTCAATAGCACTTATTTGAGTTATTTTGTGCTGAGATGCACCCAAAAACTTCACTTTCTTAACATTCTCTTTCGGGTGCCATCTTGAACAGCTACCGCAAAGCCTTCAACCGCAGGCAAAAATCTCGGATTTATTGGTGCCTTGACCGAACGCTTATCCATGTGAAGAATCGCGAGTCGTTTGTCTAGTTCATAAGTAATAGTGGCGGGCTTACTCCCAATCACGACTTCATCCGGTAATTTTCGTAGAACCATCTCTCGCTCATAGGTCTCCAAGGGTGGTGGCAGCACGTCTTCAGGTTCAATAAGCAGAAGGTCGGCACACTCATCGATCCCGATGCCATTGAACCAGTGAGTGAGATAGGCTTCCAAACCACGAAAGTGTTCGAGCAAGGACGTGCCACTAAGAAATGCATGTCGCGCCCGTACGCTTAGCTCTTCACGCAGTTGCTCGATCTGGTTTTGCCACAATTGGCAATGCAAAAACCCAAAAATGAGGGTCTCACGAAGGTCTGAATATTTAACCAGACGCCACTGGGTCCCTAAGATTCGTCCCCCATGCTCCCGACTAAACAACCCCTCGAGACCACCTTCACCGATCCGTACGTCGGTCAAATGCTCATCTCCGTGAATCTCGTCATCAATGAGCTTAGGCGCGATTGGCATTAACCAATTGAGCTGAAGCGTTCGGCGACGTTGAGACACGGAGAGGGCGAAAACTTCAAGAGCCACGACCGCATCCGGCACCCTTTCTCCTTTCTCAACACAGCGGCTTAACGCGGTGTTACGACTCAGTTCAGCCTCGCTGACACCGTTCGTCCAGAAGATGCGTTTACGCCGAGTCCGCTTGACAAAAACAAAGCGTCGGTCAGCCATGGCTGCGGTCTTCGCCAGAGTGTTTCGCGCCGCAGCTGACAATGTTTGAGCAGGTTCAACACCAACAGCCAGACCAATTCTTTTCGAGGTTTGTTTGATTCGTTGTCGATCAAATGAGGACAGACGCAGTCCCTCGCTCTGCATCAAATAAGCCGACAGAATTCGCCAAATGTCACAGCCCTCGTGAGCAGGGTCGTCTGCAACACGTTCTTCATTGACCAAAAGCCGTGGTGGTGGACTCAGCCCGAGAATCGCCACGGTAATCACCATCAGAGGCGCACAGTGATTGATCTTAGACTGAACCAAGAGACGCCCGAGGTGAGGATCAAGCGGCAATCGCGCGACCTCCCGACCGGTATCCGTCAACTCGCCTTCAGCACTGACAGCTTCCAAATCCCGAAGATCTTCGAGTGCGGAGTCAATGGCATAATGTTTCGGAGTCGACAGAAAGGGAAGCGAATACGGGCATTCGCCCATCTCCAGAACAGCTAAAACCAGGGGCGTCAAACCATCTCGTAGCACCTCCGCATGCGTCTGGGCTTCCAATCGGGCTGATTTCGACCAGAGTCGCACACAACGCCCTGCTTGCACTCGACCAGCGCGCCCTGCCCGCTGATCCGCTGCGTCCTGCGCAATCGGAACCATGCCCAAAAAACCACGTCCTTGAAAATATTCAGTGCGGCGAACCAAGCCACTATCGATAACCAACGTGACCCCAGGCAATGTGACTGAGGTCTCCGCGATGTTGGTTGCCAGAATCAATTTCGCAAGCTGAGTAGCGCGAAAGACCGCTCGCTGCTCTTCAATTCTCAATCCACTGTGTAATTGAAAAACCTCAAAACGCTCGCGCAGTGTTTCAGACAGGGCTCTATCGACCTCATTAATCTCTCCTTTCCCCGGTAGGAAGACGAGAACATCTCCCGAGGTTTCAATCCCCTCGAGCGCCTGTTTAACGCGGTCACCGAGTCCTCGTCGGTCCGGCTGTATCGCGTCGCTAGGCAGATAGCTGATGTCGACGGGAAATCGACGTCCTTGAGCACCTACGTGGATCGCTTGGAGGAATTCAATCAACGGTTTTGGGTCCATGGTCGCGGACATCACGATAAGATCAGACCGTCGTCGCTTGGCTAAGACCGCCAAGATTAGATCAACTTGCCAGCCGCGTTCATGAAATTCGTCAATGATGATCGTACTAAACATGTCGAGATGTGGATACATAGCGAGCCAGCGGAGTGCGATACCCGGCGTCACAAACACAATACGACTCTTGTCTGTGCTACGCGTCTCATCCCGAACCACGTAGCCAACGCCATCACCGACGGTGGTCTCTTCAAGCGTGGAAACCCA
>JBMYRY010000221.1:0-5205 GCA_049602795.1 Bradymonadia bacterium | reverse complement strand
TGCTGCTGTTGCTCCTCATGTTTGCGCTTTATCAGTACACTTTTTTTGCGACAACAACGGACTCTTTCTCGCATTCGGCTTTGGGGGTATTGCAGGCAACTTTGTTTTTGGGGGCTGCATGTGCCTGGCTGATGCATCGTTCACATTCGATACTCAATTCTTTCATCCTGCATCTTTCGGTTCAGTTGGTACTGATGTTGAAATTTGCCGGTATCCTTTGATGGAGCGTGCAATGAACTTGAAAAATGTACTTATGGTCGGACCGAAGGATGCTTTTGGCGATCTTGGTGCTCAACCGGAACTTTTGTGCAAGCTCGTCTCAATTGATGATGGCTTTAAGGCTCTGCTTGGGCTGGTCAAGTTGGCAGCCAAGAATACGCCGCTTGCCGGGATCTACATTCACGAGGCAACCGGTCGGGTAGAGTTGCCGATGTACGTTGACATCGTACACTCGATTCTTGAAGGGTTGGGGATTCAATCCACCCCAATCACAATCGGGATGCGCGAGCCAGCTAGCATTAGCCATCAATTCAGCCAGACTGATGTTCGACTTGTTGAACTGCCAATTGGAGAGAACTCTGAAGATAGAATGGAAAGCTGGGTATCTCAGGTTAATGCATTTGTACATGGTGAATCGGGGGCGTCATGAGTCAATGCGACAACTGCGTCAAGATAGCGCCAGAGGTTCGTTTGTTCTCTATTGGTCGGGTTTCGATTCAAAAATGTGTTCGGTGTGGCAAGGTAGTCCGGGCACAGAAATGTGAGCCCGCACAACTAAATTTTGACCAGTTGAGAGTGTCGACGCCGGCTGATGTCCAAGCACCAGCTGTTGCCAAATCGGACATGCCGGGTATCTATGTCGTGGTCTCGAATTCAGATGTATTGGCGACCTTGAAAGACGAATTAGCCAATGTGTCGGGAATCGAATTCCTCATCTATGCCGATGTCAAGGAGGCGATGACGACCTTTGTCAGAGACACCCGACTTAACCGTGAACGGAAATTGGTCATCTTCCACCCATCTATTACGGTGAAAGCTGGGACCGCGTTCATTTACGGGATCCGGGCGGTGGAGATGGGGTTAAAGCGTTCGCAAGTACCCATCTTGGTACTCGGCTCTTCTCCTTCGAAAACCATTGAACGATGCATTACTGAGTCAAAAAATGCTCGGTTCGTATCCATAGGTCATCCAAAGACAGATGTGGAACTTGTAAAGCGCTACTTGAAAGTTATCGACAAGCTAGCGAAGCATTGAGAAAATTTGCTGGTGATTTGGTTGCTAAGCGAACGCTGAATGATTAAGCTAAAGCAAGCATATATAGGAGGGTGAATATGTTTAATCTACGCGCAGTCAAGGCAGCGTTAGTCTGCAATCTAGTACTGGTGACCTCAGCGCTTGCTGGTTCCTCTGGATCGCCTCCAGCAGGAGATCAGGGTGCGGGTGCGAGTGAACCAAGTTCGTTCGCGCTTATTATGCTCTGTGCGTTGCCAGGTGTATGGCTTATTAATCGTGCGCTCAAATCATCTCAAGCGGAAGACTAAGCCCGCTCATGCTTCGTCAGGGGAGTCGGTTTGCTCCTCATCTTCCAGACTCCGCTTTTAGGACTATTCATATATTCGCATGCGTACTCGCGCTCCTGCCTATCTGCACCTGGCTCAGCTTCACATGGAGTCAGGGGTTGTTCGGTGGGACTGGTAGCGCTGTCTTAACGCCTTTTATTTCGCTTGCTCTCGGGTGGTTGGCAGTGCGTCGATCAAAGACGCGGGTGTCTGATGCCGAAGCGTCCCGCTTACCGTATGACTTCATTTTGCTTCTTATGCCTGCAGTGTTGATCTTGAGCCTACTCCTTTTTAATACGACTGAGTGGTGGTTTGGCATATGCGCGCTGCTTTGGCCACTATGGGTTCTTGCGCTAATTCAAGAGGGCTGGGGTAAGACCTTGCGTGTGAAATTAAACTTTCCGGTACTCTTTTTGTGGTTTGCTTTTCCAATAGAACCTCTTCTCTACGACGTATTGGATACCCCCCTTCAAGAAGTGACAACGGACATTTCTGTAAACGTGCTTAGTGTCTTGGGTTATCAAACTAAATACTGGAATCCTCACACATTTTACTCAAATGACTTCTACATCATTGTGGATGAAACGTGTTCAGGGATGAATCTGTTGGTTACTCTCTTCATGTATGCACTCATTTTTGGATGGATCGCCCGCCATGACCTACGCCAGAGGCTTTTGTTGTGTTTGAGTGTTGTGCCGCTCGCCTTATTCTCCAACGGACTTCGGGTAGCGGCAATTTATTTGCTCGGTCTATACGGTGGAACCGAAGCCGCCACTGGCATTTGGCATGAAGGCAGTGGAGTACTTGCATTTTTGCCCACATTGATAGGTATCTATGCGTTATCCAGCTTTCTACGTCGGTTGGACGCCACAAGTATGAGAAAAACAAGCGCCGCTAACGTGAACTGAGGAAAAAAGTTTGGGTATTGTACGTAAAATGTTTGGTCATCTCTCAACTGGACATTGCCGCTCATTAGCGCCGGTGTGAATAGGTCTAAGGACTGTTGGACTTCACCACGTGGGTTGACGATCACGGACAATCCTGCTTGCCCCACTCGCACTAACCAGCGACCTGTTTCAAGGGCTCTCATCACTGCTCTTCGGGTCATGTGATGAGTGATTGGAGAATATCCAAAGCCAGCGTCGTTGCTCAACACCAGTAGGAATTGTGCGCCTTGGGCCGCTAAGCTTTGCCCAATCCTCGGATAGACGGCTTCAAGGCAGATCATGACGCCAACTCGGTCCGATCCAATATGAAGTGGAGTGTGAACTTGACCAGGCGTGAAGTGATCCTCTGTCCCCATGACTAATTTGATCTTGTAGCTCTCATCCTTAATCTGATGCTGTAGAATTGCTAGAGCGGCATTGTAACGTTTGCTGTCTCGTCGAATGGGTAAGCCGGCGATCAAAGTCGTCCGTTGGTTTTTGGGCGGAAAGAGTTGATCCATGAGGCTTTCGTTGTCAAAAATGGGGCTTCGAATGGCGGTTTCAGGCCAGAAAACATAATCGGGTAAACTTGAATATGCCCGCGTCGACAGTACTGCAAAGGTATCGATGATTTCTTGACGGGCAAATGGGTCAACCTTGGCCACAGCGTAGCGATTGTTGTGTAGACCACTTTGAACTGAAACCGTCGACCGTAGGTCTGACCCCAAGTTCGGAGGGGTCAATAACCCGATTACTCCAAGGGTGATGAAGATTCCGAAGCCAACGAAAATCTGCGGTCGATAGTGGCGTCTATCAACAATGGCGAGGAAGACTAATGTTTGGATGAGTGCGATGCACGCGCTAACAAACAACCCTCCTAGATGGGGGGATAAGAAGAGCCATGGTGCCAGCCATTGGTCTAATGCAATGTTCCCGACATAACTAGCTGGCATCGAAAAAGGACCGAGTGTTCGAATCCACTCGGTTAAGGTCCAAAGCACGACTGGTAATGCGAGTCGGCACCACGGGGGCGAACCTCGCCATAAGTAGTGAAAGCCAATGCCATACAACATCATTTGGCTAGCTGTGTACGTTGCAAATGTGATCAGTAGAAACCATCCATAATGCGCGATTCCATAGATGTGAAGTCCAGCGAAAAAGCCCACTAATGCGCCAAGCCAAATACGCTCTGTGAGTCGCGGCGCTTTCATCAATGCCAGGAGCAGGGGGACGTTTGCGATGAAACTGATTGAGCCTACCCATATAAAGGCAACACCGTTCAAGATCCCTGATAGAAGAGCAAAGGCATAACGACCTGAAGCGTGGTTCAGCACATTGTAAAAAGAGGCATTGAAGCTTATCACTGTCGTGCCCGGAGGATGACACCTAACTCTACGTCAACTAACGGGTTGTTAGGCTCGAGAATGACGCCGACGCCGGATCTAAATGTGACCCACTCTCCTAAATACTCACCAATGATCAACATCAACTCACCATTAGTCTGTTTTCCTAATAGCAGTTCCTTAGACTTTGGGAGTCGTACACTATGCTCGATCACATTTGGGTGAGCGCGCATAGATACTCTATCGAACACTCGGTCCATTTGAATCGGAGGATTCGGTGGTACTCTTGCGCGCAGTTCGTCTTCGATTCGTAGGTTCGGCTTGGGATCGAGGACATTACCATAGACACTGTTGGTCGGGGGCAGGTGTGTATTGAATAGACCGACCGTGGGTTGGTCTCGATACAAATCTATGGCCGCATAGATAATGAAGGCGACAACGTAAAGTGTGAGAGATATCCACAGGTACCTAGTTTGGCTTGATACCGGGTAATAGCAAGGTTCAGGTGTCTCGGTGAGAGGCTTATTATTCATCAGGTTAACGATAGCGCAAGACGAAAGCCGACGCGACGAGATACCGCATCTGGAAACATTGGATGCCGGCTTGCCAAGCGAGCATCGCGATCTGTCCGGGTCCAACTCCCACCTCGGCAGACGGCGATCGTCGCGTCGACATCGTGGCTATCTGTTAAGGTATCTGTCCACTCGGAAACACCACCAGCCATATCAATTATGCCAAATGGACTGATGTCTGTCGGATAGCTCCCAATAGACTTGATTGCTGGAGCACCCGGATCCGCAAGCGCATTGTTACAGTACGTTGGTTCCCAAATATTACCCCAAGGAAAGATGCGTCCATCTGCACCTCTTCCTGCGAGTTCCCACTCTAGCGACCTTGGTAGGCGAATCGGTAAATTGAGCGCCTTGGATTTCCACTCACAATAGGCCTTAGCGTCATACCAGCTAATGCCAAACACAGGCCAGTTTGGATTCCATGGTTTTTTGAACGGGGATGCTTTCGGGAATGAAAATACAGTGCCACTGTGTTGCAGGAGTCGGGTGGATTCGCTTCGAGGGCAACGGTTTAACGCCTGATTGAGGTCACGTTGTGCCAACTCGTTTAGAAACACAAGATACTCACCGAAAGTCACTGGGTACCTTGCGATGGCAAAGTCTTCGAGACATTTGACCTGTTGTGTGACTGGCCAGAATGACTGTTGGTCTCCGCCGAACGATGCGGTCGTTGCCAAGACGCAAATAAATTGAGAGGGCAGTGAATGAAGTTTCGACAGTGGGACATCGACCACGACATCCCCCACTCTTGGAACCCAAACCGGGGCTGTATACGTTAGGCGCTGTTCACGAATCCTTAACATAT
>JBMYRY010000220.1:0-5210 GCA_049602795.1 Bradymonadia bacterium | reverse complement strand
GATACCTTCAGATTCCTCTGTATTGTCGGTCTCATTATGGCGTTCGTTAACCGTACCATTATTAAACCGGACCGACTGCCACTGACTCGCGATGCGATGTACACTCTTTTCTTCATTCTCGGTCTCATGGTTTTTGAGGTGGCCCAACAGGGCTTTCTTCTTGCCAACTCAGGAGAGAAACAACCCCATATTTGGTTCAGTTCGATGTTCGCCAGTGTCGTTGGTGGGATGGACACTGAGGCTGTGAAATTAGGGCACCAAACAGCATGGTGGGCCCACCTAGCAACGTTGCTGGCCTTCACCAATTACGTACCATGGAGTAAACATAGCCACGTGTTCGCAGCCCCACTCAATATTTTGTTTATGTCACTGGAGCCTAAAGGTGCTCTAAGTAAGATGGACCTCGGGCTTGATCAAGAGCCCGAAGTTTTCACCGACAACTTTGTTGTGGCAGAGCCTGTGGAGGGTGAAGAACAGCGGTGGACGCTTTCAAATCCAGCTGATCCTTCAGCAGTCACGCTCTATGTGAACGATAAGAAGTTTAGGCGTTTTGATTTCGACGAAGAGACAAACTCTTTCACGATCAAGCCCGAGAAAATGCCTGAGGCGGGTGCTACGCTGCGAGCTGAATATGAGGGACCTACGCCCGAATATTTTGGCGTTAGAAATCTTGAGGACTTGAGTTGGAAACAACTCTTCGATGGACTCAGTTGCACCGAATGTGGTCGGTGTAATGACAATTGTCCGGCTGCAATGAGCGGCAAGCCCTTACAACCGATGAATATCATCGTTGATATTAAGCATCATATGGTCGACCGATACAATGCTGGAGAGAGCGTTGTTGACCTTGCTAATGACGAGAAACTCATTATGCCAGGTGGCGTGATTGACCCCGATGTTTTGTGGTCATGCACCACGTGTCGGGCCTGTATGGAAGTTTGTCCGGTAGGTAACGAACACATTCCGGATATCGTCGATATGCGTCGCTACTTGACCATGTCTTTGGGTGAGGTTGGTCACGGTGGGCAGAAAGCCCTAAAGGCGATGGATCGCAAGCGAAACCCGTGGGGCATGTCTCCCAAAGACCGAGAAGTGTGGACTGAAGATATGGACACGCCGGTCAAGCGATGGGATGCGGAAGAGCCGAGTGAGTACTTATATTGGGTCGGATGTGCTGGTGCGTACGATGACCGAGCGCGAAAGGTGACTCGTTCGGTGTCTCGTCTGATGAACAAAGCGGGCGTTGATTTTGCCATTCTTGGCAACGAAGAGAAGTGTACGGGTGATTCAGCTCGAAGACTGGGTGACGAGTATTTGTTCCAAACCATGGCCAATGAGAATGTCGAGCAACTTAATAGCGCGGGCGTAAAGAAGATTGTGACGCATTGCCCTCATTGTATGAATACCCTCAAGAATGAGTATTCTCAGTTTGGCGGAGATTACGAGGTGATTCACCATAGCGAATTACTCTCGAAGCTGGTGAGCGAAGGAAAGCTTACGCCGAAGTCTGATGGGGGCGACCAACAAAAGGTGGTCTATCACGACTCATGCTACCTTGGTCGCTATAATGACATCTACGATCCTCAGCGTGACATTATCGACGCTCTTCCAGATGTAGAGCGGGTTGAAGCCGACCGTTCAAAGGCGACTGGATTATGTTGCGGTGCCGGTGGTGGACAGATGTGGATGGAAGTCGATATTGGTGAACGCATGAATTATGTGCGAACCGATCAACTTCTTGAGAAAGAGCCCAAGGTTATTGCCGTCGCCTGCAACTTCTGTATGACCATGATCGATGATGGCGTAAAGGCGAAGGGCAAAGAAGAAGACGTGGAAATTCTAGATCTGGCAGAGTTGCTAGACCGACGTGTCTAATGCCCGATGAATCTCCCCTGAGTTGGTCACTTGCCCGACCCGGCGGCTTACACACGCCCTTGCTCACTGAGAATCTGCCCGGTATCGGTGGATATCTGAGCATGCTACCCGAAGATTTCTGCGTCCATGAAGAGTTGCCGTATGAACCTGAGGGCTCGGGCGACCACTTCTTTGTGCACATTCAGAAGCGGGGCATATCCACGTCCGAAGTGATTCGATGCTTAGCTGAAGCAGCAGGTGTCCATCAACGTGATGTTGGCTATGCAGGACGGAAAGATGTTCATGCCATTGCCACTCAATGGATATCAATGCCTACGGAGCCCAAAGAGATTGATGATGAGCGTTTTTCCGTTATTGAGGTGAAACAACACAACAAGAAACTTCGCGTCGGGCATGTAAAACAGAATCGTTTCAACATTCGTGTTCGCGACGTTGATCAAGATGCCCTGAGCAAAGTTGAAGCGTTGATGGCGATCTTGTCAGAGGGCTTTCCGAATTACTTTGGTGTTCAACGCTTTGGTCGAAGTGGGCGAAATTTAGAGACAGCCAATCGCTGGATTGGGCGTGGTTGTCCGCGCATCAAGGGTCCCAAATTCATGGTCAGCGTGGTTCAGAGTGCCGTTTTTAACGCATGGCTGGGTGATCGGGTCAGAGATAAGCTATTCGACTCCGTCCTTCCCGGAGATATCCTAAGAAAACGAGAAACCGGTGGTCTGTTCATGTCGGAAGATGTTGAGATTGATCAAGCTCGTCTTGAATCCGGAGAAATCGACGTATGTGGTCCCTTATTTGGGCCGAAGATGAAGCAGGGTGGAGATCGAGCTAAAGCACGTGAGGAAGAGTGGGTCAGCCGATTGCAGCTCACGAGTGCTGCTCGCAGAGTCATTGCTAAGTTTGGCGCCGGAGGCCGTCGATTAGCTCGTATTACTGCAGGCAACTTCAATGTCGAGGTTGATGGTACTGATCTTCTTTTTTGTTTTACTCTTCCATCGGGCGTGTATGCGACGGTTTTTCTTGCTGAGTTGATGCATCCTAGTGATGGGTGGGTCGATCGAGTATCTCTGTCCGAGTGAGGGTGTCAGGTTTGTGTAGATTCGTCTCGAACGTGACTACGTTTTTGTACAGAGTGCATAGGCCCTTACCTCATCAGCGCCTGCTCGTTTGAGCGCCTTGGTGGCTTCTCGCAGGGTACTCGTGGTCGTGCATACATCGTCTACCACTAAAACCTTCAATCCCTCTACACGCCTCGAGTAAAAGCTCCCCCCAACATTACGTTGCCGTTGAGCCCGCGAAAGCGCGGTCTGACGCTCCGTTGTCTTGCGCCACCGTAACTGAAATCTAACGGGAGGACCCGTTTCGATGTTCCCTAACAAGCTTGCAATCATTCGGGCTGCCGAAAACCCACGTTGCCAAAATCGCTGCCTACGGTCAGGAATGGGCACAATCACGTCTACGGTTTCGAGCATTGTGCTCAAAGAATCTTTATCCACGGCACTCAAGAGTTGACTCAATAGTTTTGCCCGAGCGTTCGATTTTGCCTCTTTGACCAGTCTTCCGGCAATCGGAAGATAGTCAAACGAGGTGTAAAAATACGTAAAAGGAGGGGGTGCAGTGAGGCAATCAATA
Organism: Bradymonadia bacterium; assembly: GCA_049602795.1. GTDB lineage: Bacteria > Myxococcota_A > Bradymonadia > UBA7976 > UBA1532 > JBMYRY01. Next base: position 1,709 of record JBMYRY010000220.1, on the reverse strand, counting down.
CACCTGAAATGGCTGCCAACCGGCGAAATCATTGTGCCGCAACCTTCGCAACGGGGGGGTTGTTTCTGTTTTAACTGCGAAAAACACACTTCGCAGACACCAAAACTTAAAAAAAATTCAGCGCAGATTAGGCACTGTTGTGGGGCAATACTCAACATTATGGAGCGAAAAAATAGCATCTTCTATGGTTCCTCGTAGACACACTCACTTCTCTTGTCGGTCGTAAGTGGCAAATGTTTCATTGTTCGCTTAAGTGCCTGTATTTATTTGGCTTTACTGACTTTGTTCTCGGCGGTGTTGTAAGGCACTCTCTTGACCAATGAGATCTCGCCACTGATCTTTTTTATGAAATGAAGTCGTCGAGGCCTCGATCCCCCTTTAAAATAGGGAGTGATCAAGATTTTCAAAAATTGAAAAATTCGTATTGACACCCTAAAAAATGGGTGCTTATGCTTCTTGCACACCGGTGATGACATATGACTACAATTTCCCACAATGTAGGAGGGGCATAAAATGAGTAAGAAAAAGATTATTGACGCAGTACAAGCAAACTATCCTAACTTGACCAAGAAGCAGGTTGGTACACTGATCGACGCTACGTTCAACACGATCAGCAACGAGCTTCAGAACACTGGTAACAAGTTCAGCTATCCTGCTTTCGGTACCTTCACAGTTAAGGAGCGAGCGGCGCGCACAGGTATCAATCCTGCAACCAAAGCTAAGATCCAGATCGCAGCAAGCGCTACTGTTGGTTTCAAGCCAGCAAGCAGCCTCAAAGCAGACCTTAACTAATCAATACCGACATCAAGGAGAAAATCATGAAGAAGCAAGATTTTATCAACGCTGTAAACACTAACGCAGACTTGGGTTTAACTAACAAGCTTGCTGGCGAGATCATTGACGCAACATTCAATGAGATCACCAACATCATTCAGGACGACGCTGGTAAGTTCAGCTACCCAGGATTTGGTACGTTCTCTCTTAAGACACGTAACGCTCGAACTGGTATCAACCCTAAGACAAAGGCGAAGATCCAGATTCCAGCATCCAAGACTGTTGGTTTCAAGCCTTCCACAACTTGGAAGACTACATTGACTAACAACCTGTAAGCACAGGTCGTCTGTTTAAGACGAAGTTAATGTAAAGAAGAGCCGGTCGCCGATAATGGCGTCCGGCTTTTCTTTTTTCTGATGTTCATTGCAGCTCTTGCTTGCTGCACCTAGCAGCAGTGCCGAGCGCTCTATGGTGAGTTGCTTCGAAGGATACTGTTGATGCGGGGTAGTGATAGCCGTGACTCTTCTTGATTGGGGTTGAGTTCTAGGGCTTGGTTAAAGAGTGCCTTGGCTTGCTGATACTCTTTCAGGTTGGCTGCACAGATGCCCATCAAACCCAGGATATTTGCTTGTTGCAAAACATCCGCTGCCTTGAGAGTGCCTCCAAGCTGAAGTGCGGCTGCATAGAGCCCTTTTCCAATGAGAATTCGCATCTTTTGTTCCACAAATTGAGGGTCTTTTCCGAAAAGGGTCAGCGCGGCATCCACGGCATTTTGAGCACTCTCAAAATCTTGCTCTCGGGTGAGTTGCGCGGTGTATCGAAGCCACAAGAACTGATTTTCGGGCCACCATTTGAGAACGTCGGCTAACATGGGGCTACTCGCGCGCTTGGAGAGACCTGCGTGCGCAACCTCAGAAATGACTGCTGATTGGACG
>JBMYRY010000219.1:0-5237 GCA_049602795.1 Bradymonadia bacterium | reverse complement strand
AAAAATGGCGGAACTCGCGGCAGCACAGTTCTCAAATACTGGCGCACGTTTAATCGTCGCAAACCGAAGTCGCACCCGAGGTGAGAAGCTCGCGGACCGTTTTGGTGCTGTAAGCCGAAGTCTGGATGACCTCGAAGAGTTGATTCAACTCTCCGACGTTGTGATCGCCTCAACAGGTTCACGACGATACCTCTTCGACGATACGGTCATGAACACCATCATGAAGCGACGGAAATTTCGCCCGATCTTTTTGATTGATATTGCCGTTCCTCGCAATCTTGACCCGAAACTCAATCGAATCGATGGCGTCTATCTCTACGATTTGGATGCACTGAGTTCCATCACTCAAGAAAATGTTCGAAAACGTCAGTCTGAGGCGAACGCCGCATCGGAGTTAGTTCGATTAAGCGTTGATAAGGTAAAGCAAGACGCGAGGACGGATGCGCTAAAACCTGCTATTATCGCAGTACGAAAGTCCGTGTTGGCATTAAGCCAAGCTGAAGTGGAGCACGTGACTCAAAAGTTTAAGGTGCCCGACGAGCAAAAGGCGATCCTAGAGCGCCTAGCAACAAATATTGCAAACAAGGTCCTTCATAGCGCGATAGAAGAGCTCAAGAGAGACGCCGGTTCACCGGAGCATCCCATGAAGATCAGCGCGATTATGAATGCCCTACAAGCCGGAGAGATTGAAGATGAGTAAGATACTTAAGATTGGTACTCGGGGTTCTGCACTTGCGTTGTGGCAAGCGCGTCATGTGGCCCACCAGCTTGAAAGCCTCCATGAAGATCTCAAGACTGAACTGGTGATCTATAAAACCATGGGCGACCACATCCTTGACCGGCCTCTGGCTGAAATTGGTGGGAAAGGTCTCTTTACTAAAGAGCTTGAAGTTGCACTTCTTGATGGGGATATTCATCTGGCGGTTCACAGTCTCAAAGATATGCCCACCGCGCTCCCTGAGGGGTTAATCCTCGGGGCTATTCCCGTTAGAGCAGATGTCCGTGACTGTCTTCTAACGCGGAGAACAGACGTTCATCAGCCAAAAATCATTGGTACCGCTAGTTTACGCCGAGGGGCACTCGCGCATCGACGCCTGCAAGATCCAACGATTCGCTCTATACGGGGCAATGTTGAGACCAGAATGAATCGACTTTTTGCAGAAGATGAAAGCCGCTGCGATGGCGTATTACTTGCGATGGCTGGTCTGATTAGGCTCGAACTTAACAAGACCCGTACGGACGTGGCATTCTTGCCCCTTAATCCCGAACACTTCATTCCCGCGGTTGGTCAGGGTGCACTCGCGATTGAATGTGCAGAGAACGACGCCTGGACCAGGGGACTCCTCGCAGCCATTCACCATGAAGCTACCGCGCGATGTGTTCAAGCCGAACGTCGCTTCCTTGCCGGCGTGGAAGGGAGTTGTCGCGTACCCGTTGGAGGATACGCAACCTGCGACCGCGAAAACATTCGGTTGAAGGCATTCGTTGCAAACATTGACGGTTCCCTTTATCTCGAAGAAATCATTATGGGCACAGAGCCAGAATCAGTAGGCCAACAAGCTGCTGACCGGTTACTCGAACGAGGTGCAGGCGATATCCTCAAATCACTTCTGGGTGAATAATGCCACATCTGTCCATCATCAACGTCAATGTGACCCCATGGACAGATGCAACGATCAAATCCGTCAATCTCCTATCTAACGCGGACATCGTGTTCTCACAGATACTGGACCACCCCGTTCTGAAGGCTTTTGCCTCACCAAAAACTCTGCGCATTAAAGCAGAGGATCTCGCCGGCCAACTCGAAATAAAACATTTTGCCAACGTCGACGACCTCAAGATTGTGTACGTCAATACGTCTGATGCATCACTAGATCCAGCGAGTTTCATAAAGCAATTAAGCGAAGATGAGTCTGGGTTTGAAGACCCCAGGATCCAACATATCGACGGTGATCTTCCTTGGTTGTCATCATTACCTCATCCCTCAAATGTGAGAACTCGAGGCATACGCATTCTCATTGATGTGGAACGAGACTTAAACTTGACCCCCCCGAGGGTCCATTCGTCTGAATATGCGGTACACGCGTTGATTTATCATAACCTCACAGGTTTACTGGAAAGACTCAATGTTCATGCAGCCAACTTCAAATTACCAACGCCCACTCAAACCATCTCACTACCCAAGGCAACGTTAAAGGCACAGCAAAACCTTCCGCGCATTACTACACCTCACGATCTGCAAGACTTAAGCGATCAGAGCCTTGTCTACGTCGGTCTATCTATTGATGAACTTAGACTCTCGCACTGGCAACCTCCCCGGCATCTGCTGGGAAGAAACCTATTGATCACACGCGCCCAGAGTCAACAAGCCCCCCTGTTTCAGAGGCTGACCGACCTCGGTGCCCACGTTAAGAAACTATCTCTGACCCAATTCAGTTCGGTGACCGGTCAACGACAGACCTTGATGTACGAAAACGTGTCACACTACCAATGGCTAATCTTTACGAGTGTCAACGCAGTCACCTTTTTCTTCAAGGGGTTGGCAAAGGCTGGGCATACAAAAACCGTCTTGAATAATTTAAAAATCGCCTGTGTCGGTCCGACGACCGAAGCCTGCCTCAAAGCCCACGGTTGTCAAGCAAGTCTGGTGCCCAGCAACTTTACCTCAGAAGGACTCCTTGAAGCATTCTCTAAGATCCCAATTCAACAGGTGAAGATCTTACTCCCCAGAGCACAGATTGCCCGAGAGAGTCTACCCGTTGGGCTACGCACTATGGGTGCCGAACTCGATGTGGTAACGATTTATGAAAAGGAATTGGTCGACACAGCACCGGACACTTGGAATAATTTGAATGTTCTGAAGATGGACGGCGTCTTGTTTTGCGCCTCATCGGCAGTACAAGCGATGGAAAAATGGATTACTGAAGCAAACATGGACAACCTAAAAACCACAGTCCAAGCATTCTGCATTGGTCCATCAACAGCAACCACCGCAAGAGAATTAGGCTACACCAAAGTTGAGGTAGCCAATGATCATACGATTGACGGTCTAGTTGACTCGATCGTTAATTTCAACTTTGAACAACATTCCTGAGGGAGAACTTAGTAATGTCTCAACGATATGCCTTTCTTTGCCTGTCTGTAATGCTCTTCACTTCCGGGTCGAGCGTGGCCCAACCGAACGCGGCGGTAAACTCCAAGAAGCCGTTTCTGCGACTTTGTACGGCGCAAGCAGGTAATAATTATCATCTGGCGGGGCAGCGTATTGCTAAAACCCTCACCAACACCATTGAGGTGGAAGTTGTAGAAACCAAAGGCTCATGGGAGAACCTCGAAACGCTGAGTGCCTCTCGTCCGCGCTGCGATGCGATCATCGCGCAAGATGATGCCGTTGCTCTTCATCAATTCCAAAACAAGGAATCAAAGCTCGCCATGGAGCGAATGACGAGCCTTTTCGAGGAAAAAGCGCACCTCCTGTGCAATCGCAAGGTGTCCGCAAAAAATTTGAGTAAAATCAAACCAGGCTCAGTAGCGATCTACACCAATGAATACGGCTCCGGCTCCTACATTACTTGGAGAGTCATGTCGAAACTGAACCCTAAATATAAAGTACATAACGTGATGGAGAAAGGCTTGGACGAAGCACTGCTGAGTCTTTTGGACAACCAAGCTCCTGCGTGTTTATTCTACGTCAGTGGACAAGGCGGCAAAACACTAAATCGTGCAAACCGAAACTTCGGTGACCGCCTACAATTGCTGGAATTAATAGATGAACGACTTGAACGATATGTGGATCGACTCAAGCGGAAACTGTATCGACCAAGTACGATTCTTCAAGCCTCTTACCCCAACCTATTGGATGGCAGTATCAAGTCATTTTCGGTCAATGCTGTGTTCTTTCTGAACAGCGACTGGAAAGCAAGGCACCCCGAAGGCACCAAGCATTTAAGCGATTCACTACTCGACGTCCTGAGCGGTGACAAATAGCCAAGAATAGCTGCTTAGTTATCCGGAGAATTTACCAGGCTACTGACGTACCACTCAACCAGCGTACCAGCCAGTGAGGATAGACAGCAAAGAGATGAGAGTGTCGCTCAACCAAAGCCGAGCGACAGATAACACCTTCGACGACCGAGTTCTCGAATACGTCTGACTAGCGAACCATGAGTTCTGCGACTCGTTTGGCGAAATCCGCGGGGTCCGGCACAGACGACCCTTCTGCGATTAATGCCTGTCCGTGTAATAGATGTGCATAGTTCGCTACTACATCAACATTCTTTTCAAGATCGAGTGCACTCAATCGCTCAAAGATCGGGTGGGTTGGATTCAACTCCATAATCCGCTTCTGAACTGGAGCAGCTTGCCCTGATGCAGACAAAATACGTTCAAGGCCTGGTGATATATCGTTTTCTCCACCAACGAGACAAACAGGTGAGGTCGTCAGCCGCTGACTCAAGCGAACCTGCTTAACATGCGCGTCAAGTGCAGACTGAATTGCCTCGAGAAGTGCCTTATGGTCTTCTTCGGCTGCCTTGCGCTCTTCTTCTGCAGTTTTGCGCTCATCTTCAGTGCCAAGCTCTACTTCACCTTTACCGACGCTTCGAAAACTCTTCTCGTCATAGGTTGTCAGGTGTCCCATGATGATTTCGTCAATCGACTCGAACATCAAGATCACCTCGTAATCCTTCGCCTTGAATGCCTCAAGATGAGGAGAATTCAACAAAGCCTCTCGAGATTCACCTGTCATGAAGTAAATGTCTTCCTGACCGTCCTTCATAGCTGCAACATATTCATCAAGAGTCTTGAGCTTACCCTCTGATTTTGTGGTTTCGACGAGAAGCAGTGGCTTTAACTTGTCGGCGTGCTGTGAATCGGCGAGGCCTTCCTTTAATACCTTGCCAAAGTTGGCCCAAAAGCCCTCATATCGTTCGCGCTCTCCATTAAGAATCGCGGCAAGGTGATCCGTCACTTTCTTCGCAATTCGCTTCCGAATGCTCGACACGCGACGGTCGGCTTGCAACATTTCACGTGATACATTGAGAGAAAGATCCGGAGAGTCTACCACCCCCTTCGCAAATCGAAGCCAAGACGGTAACAATTCGTCCGCGTTGTCCTTAATCAGAACGCGGTTTACATACAGCTGAAGACCGTAATCTTGTTCTCGATAAAATAGGTCAAACGGCTGCCGGTCTGGCAAAAACAGGAGCGCCTCGTATTCAAACATCCCCTCCGCTCTG
>JBMYRY010000218.1:0-5259 GCA_049602795.1 Bradymonadia bacterium | reverse complement strand
CTACGATGCACTGCACGGTGTGGCACGACACATTGCCGAAGCACTCGAGTCTTACCTAGAAGTGCCTGCAGGCACGCTGTCTACAATGTTGACCGGAGGCAATACCGTACTTAGGTCCATTCACTATCCAGCACCAACTGACCATAAGCCGGATCGACTTTGGGCCGCGCCTCATGAAGACATTAATCTCATGACGCTCCTCATCGAGGCTCGAGGTGCTGGACTAGAAATTCTGACCAAAGAAGGCGAATGGCTACCCATTCATTGCGAGCCAAGTGAAATTATTCTTGATACCGGGGACATGATGGCACAGTTGACCAATGGACTGTTGCCCGCGGTCACCCACCAGGTTGTCGCGCCCGAACGTGTACAAACATCACGGTATTCAATGCCCTTTTTTGTTCATCCTGAGCCCAATGTACTGCTACGCCCGATTTGCAGCCCGAAGGTTAAGCCCTCCATGGAGACAAACTTCCCAACGGCTACGCAGTATCTTAATGAGCGGCTTCGCCAGAACGGTGTGCTGACTGTTGACTTCGACCCCTTGGATGACGAGTTTTTAGGTCTAGATGACTAGTTCGTTTGCTCTCGGGCTTTCCGTTTCTTCAAGACGACAAAAATTACCCCGACAAGCGCAACGGAAAAAATTATCACATTACTCTGCTTGATGACCTCAATCATCGCTTTGCCATACGTAAAGTACAGCCAGAAGTAGAGTCCACAGGTAATCGTGGCAGCAGCCAGATCACTGAGCGCAAACTTCAAAAAGCGCATCTTGCTCAGTCCGGCTGTCAAGAAAAGCCCGTTGCGCACACCGAAGGGGATAAAGCGCCCCAGAAGAAGCGTGAGTGGTCCAAATTTCTCATAGAATCCACCAATTTTATCCACGTGTTCTCGATCGACCATCTTGGCAAACCATTTAATTTGCCAGAGCTTGGGTCCAAGCGTTCGTCCCAACCCATAACAAATCAAATCACTGAAATATGCACCCGCAAATACTCCAGCGAAGAGATGCCACATCAGATCAGGGCGCTGTTGAGCAATCAAAGCTGAGGTCAGGAGCATAAGATCTTCTGACACGGGTAGATTGAACCCAGCTAGGAGCAAGAGACCAAAAATTATCCAGGGAGCAATCTCTGCATTCGTGGTGATGTATTGCATCAAGTCCGACAATAATGATTCCATGGTATCCCCCTACTCAATTGCCCTGTATTTACAGGAGTCAACGTCAAACCAAAACCTGTTCGTGGATTTATTTCACCATCGATTGGGAATTTCTTCATTTGATTTGGCGTTCTACACAGGGTTGCGGTTACAGTGGTTGGTATGAACACACAAACTCGATTCTGTTACACGATCTTCCTCGCTTTTGCCCTTGGCTGCGGCGAATCCTCGTTCGAAGATGGCGCAGAGGGCGGCGCTTGTCGGCTAACTGAGATGCCATGTGACGGCGACCTCATCTGCACTGCCGGAAAGTGCGTGCCGAACTCGAATACGGCGCTACCTGAACTGACGATCGCCGCGGAATTATCTACTCGAGCGATCGTCGCCAATGGAGAGGATGAAATTGAACTCCAGATACTCGTAAATATCGTAGAAGATAACGCGCCTTTCACGGGTGAACTACTCCTCTATACTGAGCCGTCTGGGGTAGGGCAATTATCCGCAAGTTTAGTCACAATTGAAGATGGGTTTGGGGTGGAAACCTACCGCAGTTGTAATCGCCGCAACGATCCGATCTGTCCGGAAGTCATGTCTTTCAAGCTTGCGTACCCATCAGCACCGAGTTCAGCTATTTTTGAGTCAGAGACATTCCGACAAACATCGACGGCAATTACATCAGCGACGCGATTGAATGCAGACGCCTGTCGACAACTCGAAGGCAGTCAGGTCGCGATCACGTTGCCAGGACTGCCTAATGAGCTGATTGAAGACTCAATGGATAATCCATTGAGTGCCGATACCCGACAGTTGCAGATTTCAACCGCCGCACTCGACCTGACCCTCCCATTGCCCGGCGAGGGGGTAGACCGGTATCAAGCGCTTTCGCCGGACATGGTCAGTGTGACATTTGATCCCACATCCGCGAGCTTAATGCCGACGGCGGACGAAGACACCGCCATCACCAGTTCTTGTCTGAGCAATGGTACGTGGGTCGGTAGTCAAACCGTCGAATATTTTTCTGAGGAAAATGACGAAGGAACGTCGATGAATCACGTGCTCTCCACAATCGAACTCGATTGCTACGACGACCGAGGTGGATATGCTGTGATTCGGGCGTGTGCTCACGGCACAAACTAAACGGACGCATGTCAAAAGCAACGATGATCGACTAAATTTTGCAACCTCTTTGGGGTCGCGGGTTATCATAAAGAAAGAAAGGTGACCCAACATATGTCTGAGGGTCAGCGGACAGAGACAGAAACAAAGAAGACGAAAGGCTCTAGTATTTTGAGCAACAATCGAATCATCTTGGGGTGTGCCTTAATACTGGCACTTGGATTTAGCCAAACAGCAACCGCTCAAAGTCCATTTTCAGAAGACGGTCTACCCCTCGTCTGCTGGACATTACCCAGCCTCATGGCCCGATTCCAAGAAAACCATGTTAGCCGCCCTCTAGAAGCCACGAAGATGCGAGCTCGCATTGTAGAACTCTATGAGAAGCGACTCGACCCATCAAAAGTCTTGTTACTCGAATCTGAGCATCAGGCATTACGCACATTCCTAAATGAACTCGTCAAGAAAGTGGAAATGGGTCAATGCGACCAGTTAACCAAGCTGCGAAAGATGCAGCAACAGTGGCACGAAGAGATGGGCGCCTTTGTTGGGACCTATCTCGACGACCCCGAACTAGAGATCAACAAAGATATCGTCCTGCAGGTTGATCCCGACAAACGGGAACGCCCAAAAACCAATGAAGAACGAGCGGAGATTCGACAAAAGCTCATTCAATTCCAACTCGTAAACTACGTCGTGGCCGGAACAAAACTCAAAGAAGCTAAAGAAAAGCTCAAAAAACGATATGCCCTCATTGCTAGACGAATCAAAGAGAGCAAAGACGCAGACGACTATTCACTCCATCTCAACATCTATGCTTCGGCTCTCGACCCTCACTCAAGCTACTTTTCGAAGGACGACCTAGAAGATTTCCGAATTAATATGGGGTTGTCGCTTGAAGGCATTGGAGCGGTCTTACAAAACAGAGATGGCTACACAACCATTCACAAAATCATTGCCGGGGGTCCTGCCGAACGGGACGGACGAATCAAGCCTAAAGACAAGATCGTGGCAGTTACCCAGATGCCGGACGGCGAACCCGTAAATGTCATCGACATGATGTTGAGAGACGTTGTTAAGCTGATTCGCGGCAAGAAAGGCACCAGAGTCAAATTGACAGTTCTGCGAACGGGCAAGAAAAACGAAACACTCAATATCGTTATTAAGCGTGACAAGATCGACCTTAAAGAACAGGCTGCCAAGCTCTCCTGGCATTCAGCCACGCGTAACGGCAAGCCCATGAAAATTGCTGTCATCGACTTACCTTCCTTTTATGGTGGGGGTGGTCCAAATGCGAACCGAGACTGTGTAGATGACGTACGCAGACTTGTGCAAGAAGCAAAAAATAAGAAGGCCGATGGTCTATTGCTCGATTTGTCAGAAAACGGTGGAGGTTTGCTAAGAGCGGCGGTTGATTTATCAGGTCTTTTCCTCGCCACAGGTCCTATCGTTGCCATCGAAGGACGGAAATCTGCAGCACAGTATCTAAGAGATAGAGATGAGAAGGTAGACTTCAGTGGACCAATGGGAGTCCTCGTTTCGCGAGCAAGCGCTTCCGCTTCGGAAATCGTAGCCGGTGCGCTGAAAGATTACGATCGAGCCGTCATTATTGGCGATGAACATACATTCGGTAAAGGGACGGTACAAAATATCGTCGATTTACCGCCAGGGCTAGGCGCCATAAAGGTCACAACAGCTCTGTTTTATCGACCTGATGGCGTGTCCACACAGAATACCGGGGTAACGTCTGACATCATCGTCTCGTCTGAATTTAATCGGGATGATCACGGGGAAAAACACCAACCCTACGCCCTGAAGCAGGACGCCATCAAACCATTTGGAAGCGAGAGCGTCATGGGGAAGGCTAATGATAAATGGGTCCCCGTCACCAAACAGGAGATTGCTCGCTTGAGCGCCCAATCGAAGGTCCGAGTGAGCAAGAATAAGGAATTACAAAAGATTCAGGACGAATTGAATAAATACAAGAAGAACAAGGGTCAGGTGACCCTCAATGAACTCTTGGAAGATACCGACAAAGCAAAGAAGAGCGAAGATGAAGAAAGCGAGGATGAAAAGGAGCCCACTGCACGGCGCATCGAGGCTGCAGAGATCGTTGCTGACCTGATCTCAAATCGCTCCGGTCAAAGCGCTTCCAAGTAAAATATCTGGGCGGATGGACTTAATCTGTCAACCCTTGGACTGTGACGTCTCTCTTAAGCACGAAGAGGACCGTTTCTCCCGTCGTGGGTCCTAATTCTTCGAGATAGATATACGAAGAGTCACGTCTAAACCCCAATGCCTCAAGTAAACCAATACAAGCCCGATTAGTCGACTTCGTTCTCGCGATGTAATCCCGGGGCTCACCCTTGTTTTGCCAATGGCTAATCAACGCTTTCAACGCATTAGACATGTATCCGTGTCTTCTGAAAGCCGCTCGCAGTCCGAAGGAAAGCTCAGCAACATGCCCACAGTGACCAATCATCCTCAGTTCAACATGACCACAGACCTCCTCGTTGTCATTAAGCAACATATAACTCCAAAAGGAGCGATGTTGATCGAAAGCCCCCGCATAGGTTACCAGTCGACTCGCAATCGATTCCTCTTGCGCCTGAAGCGCATGCCAACGCATCAATTCCTCGTCACACAGGACACTTAGACACTCGTCCATTCGGTTTGTTGACCAAGGATGTAAAACGCCACCAGCGAAAGGAATAGACTGCGTGGAGCCAATCATCCAACTCATACGCGGGGTAGATAGCGAGTTAAGATAATCGATTTGGGCAAGAAATGGAGGCAGATAGCGCGGATCAGCCCATCTAGAATCCAGCAAACGGCGCCGCAATTCTTCGGAATCAAGATCACGCAAGCCAAACCCGGCCCATGCAGACATATGCGCCCCGCAAAGATGGGCACATCCTCCGCTCAGCCACCAAACGCAGTACATTGAGGAAAGGACGAACACCGTTGTGATGGTCAACAGTA
>JBMYRY010000217.1:0-5283 GCA_049602795.1 Bradymonadia bacterium | reverse complement strand
GGCGATGAACTCTCGAGCGCGTCTGGGCGAATTAGCGGTGAATACAAACTCGAAGTGTCATTACTAGAGCAGTCTCTTCAATTGAAAGGGCTCGGACAGGTGTCGTCGTTCTCCGTGAGCCATGATGCTCTCGCAGAAGCGCCGATTGGTCCGTTTGACATTGCTTTGGGTGGGGCCCTATCTGTGGGCCGTGCGGACAATGGGATTAGGGTTGAGATCAGGAAAGGGCAGTTTGGCCTTGGGGAACTCAAGGCCGGTTTTGAACTCGACTTTTTTCGCCAAGATGAACGTTGGCGGATTGCGCTCGATGCCCAAAGTGAACCGTTAGAATTTCAGTCTCTAGTAGACTCGATTCCAGCAAATTTATTGCCCCATCTTGAGGGGCTCAAGGCAAGTGGACCACTATCAAGCGTCCTTAAACTGAACATCGATAGTGAAAAGCTCGACGACACTAAGCTCGACATTGACATTGATACGTCAAAATTCAAAATCAAACGACTGTCAAAGGCGCTCGACTTTTTTGCATTGAGGCACCTGTTCATGACTCGGTTTGAGATGCCCGAGGACGAGGATGGTGACCGCGTGATTTACCGTCGAGAGTTAGGTCCAGCGAGTGATAGATTCGTCCCTTTGTCCGATATGACTCCTCTTCTCCCACTTGCGGTCATGGCACAGGAGGACGCCAGTTTCCGGAAGCATAAGGGAATCAGCCTGTTTCATCTCCGAGGCTCATTAATCGATAATTTGAAAAAGGGGCGATTTGTTCGAGGTGGTTCGACTGTCACAATGCAGCTTGCACGAAATCTCTTTTTGAACCGGCGCAAAACATTGTCCCGAAAGTTGGAAGAAATTGTCGTTGCATGGTTGCTCGAACAATATTTCGATAAAGATGAACTGATGACCCTGTATTTAAATGTTGTTGAGTTTGGACCTGACATTTTTGGTGTCAAAGAAGCAGCAGCACATTATTTCAATTGCCACCCGAGAGCGTTGTCTCCAGCTCAAACTGCTTGGTTGATCAAATTACTACCGGGACCCCGACTCTATTACAGTCAGTTCGAGAAAAAGCGATTGTCGAAAGCTTTCAAAGAGAACTTGAATTGGTTAATGCGTCATATGATTCGTAAGGGCTTTATGACGCAAGAACAATACGAGCCTGTTACTGAAACGAGTTTGTTCGATGTTCAGGTGGAGGACAACGTACCGGCTCTACCCCAGGATGTGGGCATACCTTCGGGGGAGCTCTGATCATTCTCTTCTTGCGCACGAATGACCCAAACGAGTGCCGCAAATAGCGCAAAGATAGCCCAATCGAACATTTGTGCTGAACGGGTGACCAAGGAAAGAAATTGGAAAATAAAGAGGGTGAAAGCCTGCTCGGCTAGCCACGAGTTTCCACCGGGAGCAGCTGATTTAGGTGGAAGGCTTGCTCTATGACGAATAAGACCTCGGAATTGGTTCCATAAAAAAAGTAGCATCGCCATTAATGCGGGTAAACCGAGTGACGCAGCGATGCCAACCAGGAACGAATGGGCTGTACGCCCCCGATCATACTCTACATTGATGACTTTGTAGGCATGGGAAATTTGGCCGAATCCAATGCCCAGTAAGGGAAACTTCATTGTGAGTCGTGCGGCAACATCGAGTACATTTGTTCGTTTCCCAACACTGACATCACGAAATTGAAGGCGCCTTTCAATCGATTGCACCTGTTCTTGCGAATACTCTTTGGCACTGAATAGACTCAATGAGCCTAAAATTCCAATGACTAGAATTCGGGCCGGATGGCGCCGAACCGACCAAATGAGGGCGGGAATCAAAGCCACGTACACACCGCGTGAGCCAGTGAGAATGATGGCTACAGCGATCCCAACAATCGCGGCAAAGCAGAGGAGTTTTGGGAGTAGGCCACGTTGAAGTTGGGCTAAGCCAATGAGAGGGATTAAGCCCAGAGATAGGGTTGTACCCAAGATGTTTGGTTGGTCGATGAGCCCCCCTAATCGTCCACTCATGCTCTGGTCCATTGAAAATGCGATCATCGCGTGTATCACGGCCGATAGACCTAGAAAATATAAGCAATTCACGAGCACCTGCTCGCTTCGGACAAGATCAACGAATGCAAAGAGGGCGATTACGCGGGTCAAGAATCGGACATATAGACCATGGTATCCGTCTGGACTTACGCCATTGATGAGACTCAGGTATGCCAAGGTGGCGTAAAGGAGCAACCAGCCAAACCCAAGGGGTAGGCGCACATCACCGCGAGCGGATAGTCTACGCGCTAGCCAGACTCCGATAATTAGCAAGACGCCAATATCGTCTAAGCCAATAACGAAGCTACCCGTATTCAAATTTGCACCAGCAAAGAAGCTGGTTAGAACAAAGACGTAGACCGGGTATCTAGGGTGCCTAATACAGAGTGGGATGGAAGCGAGTGCTGTGATTCCGAGTGCAGCAATAGGTCCTAGCCACGCAATGCTCAGCCCTACAAATAGACCGAGGAAAAGGACGACAGCGGCGATCATCTTTGGTTGCTCATCTATGCTGTCCAATGACGAGAAGCGAATTGGGGTCCGGGAATCGTTGATGAAATCTCGCCATTGAGCGGTACGCCCTCTACGCCTTTGCCTTCAACATTTACGGTGAACTTAAATCGGGTGTGCGCTCCAGGATGCAGGTCAAGTGTTGCCAAATCGATGAAGCCCTCGACCGCCTCATGCGTCCAGCGAGCAAAGGTCTTGGCTTTGTCGTCTGCGCAGGTACTTTCAGGGTTTATCTTGAGGGTATGTGATTCGGCGTGATTTATGAAGAGCGTCAGTTCCGCCGCAGGCGCGTCATTACTGTCGGCTTGAGTACTCAGAATCCTGAAATACAGCCGGCGTTGATCAAAACCGAAGAAAATAGTTCCAAACAGATGGCTGGTGATGGCCATGCTCCCCGTTCTATTGGTACATTGTCCGGCGTCAGCCCAACTGATCAGTGGCACCTGAGCTAGCGTAAAGTCTGGTGAAATCAGTGCGAGGGGCGGTTTGATTTCATTGTGGTCCACGGTCTCGACGAGTGGGATGTCTACGTCTTCGGGCACCGGTAAGCCCACGGTGAGATAGATCCCGCGCAATAGTCCTCGAAACAGGGCATCAAAGTCGGCATCGTCAGCACTTTCGAAGCGATCACCATACCACCAAAACCAATCGCTGCTCTGCGCGCGTAATAGCATTCTTCGAGCGATTTGGATCGTCTGTGAGGATAGTTCATCTACTTTCGATTCAAGTGCTTCGCTTGCCCTTTTCAGGAGACCCCATGCCTTATTTTCGGTCGATCCACCGATCCATACGCCAAAATCTCCATCAATCCAGGAGCCAGTGGCTAGTGTATCGAGTGAACGATGATCCTCGAGCGTGTCACATAGTCGGGTCGTCGTGATCTGGTCGTGTTGATGTAGGCAATTGTACAGTTCTTCAAGAAAGTCTCGACCATCATTAGGGTAATATTCCCATGGATTTTCCCCATCGAGAGCAACGACAACGAACGGTGAGTCGGGGACCTGTAATGATGAGACGGCTAAGACTTGATTAAGGAATGATTGCACGCCATCGCTTGTATCCATACGGGCATAGCGAAATCCCATGGCATCACTCAGGTCACGGTCGCGAAAAAAGAGGGTCGTATCGATGTCTTTAACCTTATAGGGATGGTAAAGATCGCCGCGATCGTTCGCGTTTTCTCCCAGACTGCGCCACAGAATTGCTTCATCGGTAACAGCCCACTGTAGACCGTATTCATGTAGAAGTGTCAATGCTTCGGGGCTGACTGAACCCTCTGCCGGCCACATGCCGCAGGGTGGTTCTTGAAAGGTTTTGTGATGAGACTCCACAGCTAGGGCGACCTGTCTCCGGGCATCATCTGGGGACTCAAAACGTGCTGGTCGCGGAGCATCCGGCATACAGCGTTGCATGGCGTCAGTGTCGATGATGAGGGGCAGAATCGGATGGTGATACGGTGTGGTGGATATTTCTATTTGCTCAGCTTTGATGAGCCGTCGATACATTGGAAATAGACGATGCATTGCCGCAATTTGTAGGTCGAGGACCTTCCGTTTATCATCCTCACTGAAATCGCGCCCTTTTGCCTCCAATTTTTCTATAAGCGGATACTCAATTCGTGTGCCATAGCCAAACCAACTTAGATTAAACAATACCATCAGGTCTCGGAAGTCTTGGGTCTCCATTTGATCGACGGCATCAGACTGTTGAGCCTGGTTATGGAGTTCCAGATACCTGGGTCGCGACGCGATGCATGTGTCGAAATTACACGAGAAAAATTTGTTTAGTGCTAAGCTCTTCTCGGCCCTGGTCAAGGTGCTCGTCGGTCTTGCAGTCAACTCGAAAAACACATCTCGCATGCCATCGAGGTAGAGTTGAATTTGCTCGAGTAGGATCGGGACAAAATTGATACTACAGTGAATATGCGTGTGTCTCTCGAGCATCCAAGGCATATCAAAATAGGCTTTTGTACTGTGGAGGCGCACCCATGGTAGCTCTAGTTTGGTTTCATCAAGGTTGAGATAACCTGGCTGGTGCATGTGCCAAAGAAAGGCGAGTCTTATCTTCTCGGTCACGGTCAGTCCTTTATGTGCATGCCCTTTGGAATGGCGACAATGCCCCCGTCAGTTACAGTGAGTCCTCGTTGACGATCACGCTCATGATCGAAGCCAATCTCAATGCCCGGGTCTATGGTAACGAACTTATCCAAGATGACTCGGTTGAGTTTGACCCGCCGACCAATACTACAGCCTTCACCGATGACGCAGTCATTGACCTCTGCCCAACTATGGACATAAACAGATGTGGCGAGGATCGACCGGTCAACTAACCCACCAGAAATGATACAGCCTGGAGACACCAGTGAACGCGTTGCGTATCCGAAGCGCCCATCCCCCTCATCGGGCTTGATGAATTTTGCGGGCGGCAGATGTTGGTAGGTACTCCGTATCGGCCAGTTGTGATTGTACAAATTGAATACTGGTTCCAATTCAACCAAGTCCATTGAGGCTTCCCAATAGGCGTCGAGTGTACCTACATCACGCCAATAGCCAAACTCTTTTGGTTTTTGACCTTCATGCCGATTTGTTGCGAAATCATACACAAATGTTCGTTTGTCTCCCACCATTGAGGACACAATGTTTTTACCAAAATCATGGGCACTGCCTGTGGTCTCGGAATCTCTAATGATCTCATTTACGAGTACGTCCGTATCGAAGAGGTAGTTGCCCATACTCACCAA
>JBMYRY010000216.1:0-5316 GCA_049602795.1 Bradymonadia bacterium | reverse complement strand
ACTGACCAGGAACGCGAGGCACAACCAAACACCGAGGAAGAAGACCCACTTACTCAGGAGCAGATACCGGAAGACGAACCTGACGAACCGCTTCCGCCGTCCCCTGCCGAAGATGAAGACGTGGAAAACGGTGAGCCGGTCCCAACCATTCAGATCTTGGATGCTGATGTATCGGATGCCAGCTACTTTAGTAGCGGAGAACTCGACGAGACCGTGACCTACATGATTGGCGTCTATCAATCACATGGCAATCATGGTTTCAATGATCATCCTACCGGTGAGGCAATCGTCCATATAGGCGCACAAGCGGGTCGGATTGAACTGGTGTTGAGCAGCTATGAACCCGTGGATTGGACGCTGAGTGGCCCGGGGGTAGCAAACATCGACCGATTGCTCGTGCTAGGCTATCATACCCAGAATGTCCACGCGCCCGATTTAAGCATCACGCCAGACATCTTTACCCATGACAATGGCGGTGCCGAGACTATCTCAATACTTTTTGACCGTTTCCCCCTAGTACACGAATGGGCTGAATTGTCTGCCCAAGCAGATTGCCAAGATGTTTTTGAACTCAGCGACCCTGCCGACTATGAAGCAAACGAACTCGCCTGCGATTGGCAAGCCCTTCAGGGTATGTTTGCATTGGGGCTCATCGATGCATTCGCGGGCGCCTACGAGGCAACAGAATTTCGCATTCTGCCCACATCTGACGAAAATGGTTTTGAAAAGCCCGTCGATCCGCCCGCACGTCCAGAGTTGACCACGGGCACCTGGCAAGCCGAATATTACGATGTGAGCCGCTCAAACACCTCGCCAGTGTATGTGGAGACCGTGAACCAGCCTACGATCAATTACCCATGGTCTGATTTTCATGGCATCAGATCGGAAGACTTCATGGCGAACTGGACTGGTGACATCTCATTGAGTGCCCCCGGCGCGATTGAAATCATATTTGAATCAAATGGGGCAGTGGACATGACCATCGATGGCAGGCCTGCAGAGCTTCGAAATGGACGCACAGGAACTCTTGACGCGGGGACCCATCAGATTCGAATTACATTCAGGAATGCATGGCATACCACATATTTCCAGGCCCGGTTTGCCGTAATTGGCGAACGGTCGAGCTTAACCCCATCCACAACTCAGAGACTCATTAATGAAAGTGGACATGCCGACGCCGAGGTCTTTGTGGCGGATATCTACGAAGCCCAAAATCTGTATAATCGGATTCAACTAAATGTATCGCCAAGCGATAGACCTTTGGTTCTGGTGTTGGCAGGCTTCCGAGGGGTCCATTGGGTTGTGAATAACCCGTCTCAACGTGAGATTCTTGCCATTACCGTGGTGGGCGGTAGTCTGTGTCATCTTGTTGATGCGAGCCTTGATATCCCTATTTTTCAGGCGCGCGAAAGAATTCACGATAACGCCTCAGAGCGCGACCGATTTGTAAACGACCACTTTGGTTTAACCACCTATGGGTTAGCGGAAAATTATTATGGGGACGCCATCGATGTACCATAGCGCTTAACGGCGCGCCCAAGTCGTACTTTAGTAACCGCGTACGCTGTCTCTGCAAGGGACTTGTTCCTCGTATGAATAACCACGTCTATGGGATGTGGATTCGCTCACCCTCTCCAATTCAGCCAGACAATGTCACATCGCACATGAGCATACCGACTGACGTCGCGCTATTCGTGACTGATGTGAGCAACCAACAATATGCGCACTGAAGCCGGTGAATACTCAATTGTGAGTAGGCGTCAATAGCGCTTCATTACTCGCCATGGTTTAACCATGAGAAAGGCTGATGCTGGTCAATCTCCGATGCAATCACGTCGAGGCTTTTCGTGATATCAACTCTCGAGGACACGTACGATATCCCCAAACACTTGAGGTCTCCCACTCGCTCTATGGCTGATGTGGTTCTCCAGAGTACGCAGTGAAGCCTCTGCATGATAGACATCACCGAGGCACGTGCTGATCACATGACCCAACCGAAAGTATCTTCTGCGCGGAATTTTGAACACAAATCAAGGCGCCAGGTTCTTTGCTGGGAGTGACATTACAATCCTCATCGCCAGCAGTAAGCGCGGCTTATAACGCCGCCCGAGCCGCAAGGCGTTCATTGAACGATCGACATCTCACTTTGACCTATTGACGAGCAATGCATGGCGCATCATCATACAGACTGAATGTTGAATGGGGAAACCTGATGATGAACTGGCGGAACATGTCTGCGGTGACCTTGAGTGGGGTCATGAAGAGCTTGAGTCGCACAGACGGCGTTGTCGGGTCATCCAAAACCAGAAGACTACTCTGGGTGAGCGCAGTCCTCACCATCTGTTTCATCACCAGCGTAGGTATAGCTCAACCGCAGTGGATCACGGTCCGCGAGCAAGACGGTATCACCGTAAAGCGACTAGAAAGAGCCAATAACCCGTTGCCAGCCTTCATGGCCACTGGCGTTGTGCCTGGGGATCTCTATGACGTACTCGCGGTGCTCGATGACGTCCCACGCCGGACGCTCTGGGTCGCTGCATGTGCAGCCTCCGTGGAACTTCAGAAAACGTCAGATACGAATCGTGTTCTCTATCATCGTACGGCTGCACCATGGCCCATTGCGGACCGGGACGCGGTTGTACAAATCAACGTCACCCTCGACAAGACTAATAAAAAAGCCACGATCCGATTTAAGCCGAGCCAAACCGTTCAGCATACGGTCAGTGACAAGTATGTGCGTATGCGTATTGAGGGCTACTACGACCTTGAGCAAGTCGACGACTCAAAGACAAGGGTCAAGTATTATGTGGATGCGGATCCCGGAGGCTGGCTCCCCGACTGGCTGATCCGATTGGCATCTGAGAAATCCCCGTTGAAAACGCTTCAGGGTCTACGGCGTCGAGTGAGCGCTTCGAAAGCCTCGAATCAATACGCCGACTTTCTCAGCCGATATCGCCAGCCAAGCACACCTAAGGAAGAAACAAAGGCACCTGAAGCACCGACGCAACAAACATTTAGCCCCGAGTAACGCAAGCGCCTGTAGTCGGCCGAGCCTGCTTGGGACGCCTTTCAAGAACCGTTCTCAATCTCTCTTAAAAACGCCCCACAATCATCCGCCAGACAAAAAACGCCGAACTCAACGAATGAGTTCGACGCTTTTACCCACCTCAGATTCTCGATAGGTCAATGCCCGAAGGGACTATTCAGTGCAAGTCAACAAGACATAGCTGAGTTCACCGGCAGCAATATCAAAGCCCACGGTACCATCCTCATTTTGGATGCCCTGAAATGCAATGCAGGTGGCCGATTCATGAGTTGCGGTAAGCGTATAGCTGCCAGGATCTGCATTGATCACATTCGCAAAACCATTGCTGGTTGTCGCGGTTGCCTCATTATCGTACGCCATACCAGAAGCGGTGTTCACAAGCAGATTACCCTCAGCGAAATACTGAGGACCGACGCCGCTCATTGGGGTTACAGCGAAGCTAACACCCGCTACAGGACTACCGCGGCCATTACCAACAAAGATCGCGAGATGTCCTTTTGTTGGGTCTACAGCCTCGACCCCGTCAGCTTGAGTCACGACAGTTTCAATCACGGTTGTGCCAAGGAGTTGCTGCGTGAGTGAAGCAATCGTGCCGTCTTCCGCAGGCACAATGTTATAGCTGCTGCGAGCGGTCATATACCCGTCAGCACTTGCCGTGGCTACGTGATCGACACCTGGTTCGTACATGACAGCAGCATTACCATTTGCATCGGTCGTATAACATTCAGCGTCAGCAACATCTGACATCGGACATACAGTGGCACCCTCGATTGGGTTTCCTGTGCTTCCGTCGACCAACGTGACATTCGATGGTTGTAGGGTGGTGAGGTCGAAGCAGTATACCGAGAAATAAGTGAGTGCATCTGGCGAAGCGACAAGAGTGATTGAGTTTTCAGTGTCAGCGGCAAGTCCTGCACCAGGTACACAGGTCAGGCTGTCATGGGCGAAGGACACTGTATAAATACCTGGTTCAACATTTACATAGGTGAGAAATCCATTTGATGTTGTTGCGGTGGCGTCTGCATCAAATGCTTCACCGGCACCAGCATTTGCGAGGAGGTTACCCTCGGCAAAGTACAAGGGACCTACGCCCGATTGAGGATCAAGGGACACACTCAGACCCGCAACACTGTTGCCACTGCGATCCCATACCTGAGCAACGAGACCAGCCGTGCCTTCTTCCACACTCGGTGCACCTGGCGCCTGGGGTACAATGACTTCAACCTGAGCCGTCTCAATCATTGTTGTGGCAATTGAATCGATGCCATCAACAAAGTCATTATTGAGAATGTTAGTTGCCGTGTACGACGTGCTCGCAGAAAAGTAATTTTCCTTTGCAAAAGTAAAGGTATTGTCGACATTTCTGGCGTAGGGCACGCTCACGTTACCCTCTGCATCTGTGTCAGCACAGGCTGAGAATTCAACGCTACAAACGGTAGCGCCTTCAAGCGCAACGCTCGTCGCGAAATCGGTCAAATTTATGTCTACCTGATACGGTTCTGGGCCATCACAAGTGAATAGAACATAGGTCAGTCGATCAGCGGCGATATTCAACTTCAGTGAATTGTCACCGTTTTCAAGCCCATAGGTCGAAATACAGGTTCGTCCTTCATGGGCAATGTTCATGGTATATTCGCCGGGTTCCAATTCTACAAACTGTGCTACGCCATTCGCCGTAGTCGCCGTCACCTCTGCGTTGTAGGCCGCACCATTTGTCACGTTCGTGACAATATTTCCTTCGGCGAAGTAGAAAGGACCCTTACCTGAAGTCGGCTCGATTGAGAAAGATGAACCTGGCAGAAAAGTCCCGCTCGGTGTGGCCGACCATACAATAATATGACCAACCTCTGCATTCGTAATGTCAACAGGCTCCGGAGCCGTGGAAACAACCAATTCGGCTGCTGCTCTCTGAACCAATGCCACAGCAAGAGTATTCGGAGATTCATCCTCATTCGGTGTGAGTTGAGCGTTTAGCTGTGCGCCAAAGTAAATCTCCGCATCAACAGTAACCAGAATATCGGTCCCCAAAGCATATTCAAACTCAGCGATACCCTCGGCATTGCTGGTACTGCAACCTTCATTTGACGTGTTACAGACGGTGGCACCTTCGATGACGTCACCCGTGGCATAGTCCGTGACGGTCAAGGCTGCGGTTCCGGTCTCAACGGCTTGCCCGCCCTCACCACCAGCACCCGCTGCACCACCAGACCGGCTTCTCCACCTGCGCCAGCCTCTCCACCATTATCGTCGTCGCTATCACATGCCCACAT
>JBMYRY010000215.1:0-5324 GCA_049602795.1 Bradymonadia bacterium | reverse complement strand
AGCACATCCCTTAATAGACCCGATGCACGTTTAGCATTTGGAAAGGTCTCTTCTAGATCTTTTAAGTACCGTAACGCTGACCGAGGCTCAACGATTTTCCAATGTTCAAGTGCACAAGTAGCCAGAGCCGATGGTGGTACCTTTGGACCAACCATAAAGGCCTCACTCCCTCCAATTCGACGTCGGATCTGTGCAGACCGAGCAAATTCGCCCTTCGCAAAATGAACATCGGCTATCCTTCGTAACACTTCGTCCACATACCGTGAGACGAGATTAGACGTCGTTGATTCATCAGAAATGCCGTCCGCCGCCAACTTCTTATGTAAATTTCTAACTAAGACCACTGGATCAACGTCATCTACCGGGATTGATTTCTTGTCCGCAATACGGGCATCAAATCCTGCTTCCAAACTCGAACGCAGCTTAGCGAATGGCAAATGGACTCCCTTCGATCCAGCATTCATGCCGACACCGACTCGCACCGCCTCATTTCTCAACGACTGCTCGTAACCCGCAATCGATGTGTCCAACGTCATTACTTGTAACCCCAAAGGCAAGACTGCTGGGACAGTATGTTCACGCAAAAGTGCCGTGGCTACCTCAGCCTGACCCGTCAGTCGTAAAGCTTTGACCCGCAACAAATCCGCTTCCCCAGTCACTTGGCGCAAACAGTCGAGCGCCTTTCTGGCATAGAAATGCCTTGTTAACCCTGACGAAAGTGGATCGACGAAATCGAATGTCGCCTTATTTCCTTGAACGACTACGGTCGACGAGAAATCACGACCCTGCAATTGCTTACTCTTGCGTTTCAAATGAGAGACTTGAAAGGATTGGCCCGCTTCATCAAGCTTTTGAAGCATCGACCAACGAATTTTGTAACTATCGGTCACTGGTGAGTCGGCCGAGTCCACTGAATTGACAGCGCTCAAAAAAGTTGGCTTTGACGTTGACCAACTTGGGAGCGATAGGTCACTTGACTTTCGAAGCGCAGCACTGATGTACGCTGTGACCGCTTGGACAGATTCGTCTTTCGAACCGTTTCTGCCCTTTTCAATTTCTACAAGGCGAGACTGCAGTTCCGCGAGCAGCTCTTCGATCACTAAAGCGGTCTCAGCAAGTTCGACGCTGGACCGAGCACAAACGAGCGCATCCTCTGATTTCTTTTTACCTAAACGGTCGTATGACGTTAGAACTTCAACATGCCGATTTTGCAGAAATGATGCCCACAGGGTCGATCCTTCCGCGAGTTTCACAAGTAACTCGGAGTCTTTTGCAATAGACGCTAGCCATCCATTGGCTTCGACAATGACGGCATCTGCTACATCGCCTGTAGTACTAGATTCGACATTAGGTCCCGTTTGGTCCACCTGTCTTTTTTCACGCTCACACCCGAATGTTGCCAGGACTACGGAAAGAGTCACGCCCCCCCAAAACGACCTCATTCTGCAACTCGCCTTTTCAACTCTTCAAGCTTTCCAAGGCGTTCTTTGGCATACCGTTTGGCTTTCGGACTAGCATTACCCACAAACGTAATAAGCTTCCGGAGCTTTTGAATAGCCCGATCAATCAACTCTGCGTTCGCTTTCTCAGGGTTTTCGCGTTGCTGCTGAAGAAACTGAAACTCCAACATTTCAGCATAAAATCGATATGCATCTGCACGTTTTTCCTTGGGCAACCTACTACCATATCGCTCAACCTTAGCCATAACCTTCGAAGCTTGTCGGTAGCTCTTTAGGTGACCGTATGCCTTTGCTAAGGACAGAAGTACCATTGGATCTCGTCGATAGGGACCTCGTGTCTCGGTGGCGACCTTAAGCGCACTTGCTTGTTTGCTCCACTGCTTATTCTGATAATACCAATCCGCCAAAAGCCGACGTGACTCTACAAAAGCACGTTTAGGCTTTTTCGGAGTCGCTTCCAAATCTCCGATCTCGGCAGCCGTGAGCGCTCCACCTCGATCCAATTTCCCCTTAAGTCGATCAAGCAACGCTGCATCCACGACAGCGTTGGACTTACCAGGTTCATCCAAGATCAGGTCCGAATCAAGCCCAGGATCTCCCGATAGTCCACTGTTAGCCGCGCGGTCCGTCTCGCTTTTGGGTGACGTATCAGCCGCGCCGAGCAAATCAGACAGTCCATCACCACCGTTTGAGGTAGGCTCAGTGACCGCCGCCACAGGCTCTGGCTCAGGAGTAGGCTCTGGTAAAGGCACGGGCTCAGGCTCAGGTTCGGGTAAAGCGACAGGCTCAGGTTCAGGTTCAGGGGGTAATAAAGGCTCTGGTTCGGGCTCAGGTCGGCTCGGTTCTATCGGATCTAACGCCAGTAAACCATCATCAACCGAATCCGGCTCGTTACGCTGAGTTACAGGCTCTATGACTTGCCTAGGCTCGGGTTCCACGGGAGGTAGAGCCGGCAACTCATCTACCAAGGGCTCCTTTGCAATTGCAGTATTCTTTACTCGATTCTCAGCTGAACGAGTCGAGCGCTCAGACCTTGGTTTAGGCTTAGGAGACCGGACAATTGCTGTCGTTTCAGAAAAGCCTCGCTGCGATCCCGCACCAACCGATTTACCTTTCTTGATTGGCTTGCCGTTTTCCGGTAACACTTTCGTAGTCTCCGCTTGCCCAACGGGGTCCGGCAGTCCGGCATCCGCCGCCTTCGGCACCTCGGCAACAACTTCCCCCTCTGGCTTCAGTACAACCTGAAACTCAACGGGACCGGTCGTATTCCCATCGAAGAGCTTCTTCCACTTACTTCGCGCACCAGGATCTGCAAGTACATATCCATTGGGTAATCGAACCAATTGAAAATTGATCGAATCCCCTTCCTTTAACGACAGTTTAGTTAGCTTGACCCCATCCTTATTGGTAATCATCCCCTTCTCGTTTAACGAAAACTGGACGTATCTTAACGGCTGGCTCTTATGGTCAATCGTCTTTACGCTGACCGAAACCTCGTGAATTGTATCTCCACAGCCACTAAAGAAGAGCAGCGAGCCGACGACCAACGCGTATCGAACCACTTGTACAACATTCTTAACCATCTGTTACTGACCCGCCTTTGGCCCAGTGCCGTCGCCGCTTTTATTCTCAGGATCGGCACTTACGCTGGGCTTTCCACTTCCGATGACCGCTTCGCGTGCCTTTAATGGAAGATTCTTCATATCGATCTCTCCCCCTTCCGCAGTAATCTCTGCCGTTAAGGGTTGATAGCCGCTCTTGAAAACGGAGACCCGATATACCCCCTTGGGTATTTCTTCCAACTCTCCCATCGCATTAATTTTCTGCCTCAACAAGAAATGTCCATTCCGCTGCGAATACACGACGTCGGTATCGGGCACTGTCTGTACCGTAGCGCGCGCGACCGGCGCTCCAGTATCGTCTACCACACGTCCCTTGATAAGTATTCGACCGCCACCACAACCTATAAACACAGTGGTCGCGACAAGCATGAATACCAAATATGTCTCTCGCCCAACAATCGTCTTCTTAAACGTCATATAACTACACCCACAAATATGGATTTCTAAAGGTACTCAGACTCAGTGACCCCGCGTACCAAGAACTGTTCGCACTTAACTTTCCACGTTCAGTTCTGCCACAACTTTCAATCATTTACAAATCTACGAAACTCTTTGGACAACCTTCAGAAATCAACAATCTGTAAAGGCTCTCCACCGCGAAGCAAAACCTTCTCAGTCCGCGTTTTCCCGTCAGTGGTTCTTTCGAGAGTAAATTCTCGTCCCTTATGGCTCACCACGACGATCCAAGGCTCCTGAACAAGCTGCCCGTTTATCTTTAAGCTACTCTTGGTGCCAGACCCACGCGCCTGCATTCGTGCAATATCTTCAATGCCGGGTTCCAGAGACACCAACAACTCGGTTGGCTCAACAATGACAGGTAAACTAAAGGCCCATTGATGTTTGCCGTCCTTTGAAACCACCATCGCCTCTTTCTCTGACAAATCCTTCTTCTCAACCGGCAAACGAGGACTCTCGCCCGATAATTGGACACCGCCGATATAGATATCAAGTGTCTTCGTCAACTTAGCCGCGTCCGACAGAAGAACGGACGCGGGAATCTCGGTCCCGGTCCCCATCTTAAGGTAGACGCCAGCCACAACGCCCAGAAACAATACAACTCCAAGGACCAATACGACCGCATTTAGACCTTTTTTCTTTCCTTGTCGAGATGCCGGGATTGCAAACCGTTCGGATGAACTATCGGCAGCGGGTTGTTGAGTCCCCGCAAACGCCGCCGCCCATGGATCTACCTTGGCCGGTGGCGGAGTCACCTCATCGACGGCAGCTCGTGGCGCCCGCGACACAGGAGGAGGATTCTGAGGAGGCAACGATGGCGCTTTAGACTCAGTGCCCTGGACCTGAGGCTTGGTGCTCTTTTCTTCGACACGCGATTCAGGCGCGTTGCCAACGGGCGACGATTTCTCCTGAGATGCCTGGTTACCGAATGGCGACATTCCTGCTCCCACTCCGGCACCCTGTTTGTTCAATTCCTGAGCAACCGCGGAAACATCATATCCAACCCTTGTCGCTTTATTCGGATTAATTCGAGCATTTGCTGACGGACGGATGGGTGCACTCGGAATCGGAACCAATCGCGACGGTTCATCAAGTTCGAATTCATCAACATCAAGCGCGTCCAACTGCGACGAGTCCTCCGCCGATTGAGAAACATCACTCGCATCCAACTTGTCAAACAAGTCTTTCATGCTTTTGTCCGCGGCCGATTGGAATAAGGTATCCTGCTCCGATCGGTCGAGATGCTCCGAATCAATATCAATTGAATTGAGAGAAAAATCTGCATCGATCGATTCGTCAGACTCAAGGACTGTTTTTTCATCTTGAAAATCGTCGGCAAAGTCGTCATCCCCGAAGCCCAAACCGGTAATGGAGACTTCCTCCGATTCGACGGATCGTACAGTGTCTGGTTCGAGCGCCACGTAGGGAATCGAGGTCTCACCACTCCTTTCGCCTCTAACCGTGCCGAAAGCTCCACTCCCACCTAGACCCAGCGCAGTTAGTGTATCTATAAACTCCTCGGCACTCGAAAAACGATCTTTCGGCTCCTTCGCCAATGCTCTCAGGGCGACCTCATCGATAGCGTGAGGTATAGATGGTTCGTAATGAGACGGTGGAACAGGGTCATCACGGAGGTGCATCATCATGACATCTACAGGCGTATCGGCTTCGAATGGTCGCCGGCCACATAACAACTCGTAATAGATTACCCCGAGTGAATAAAGATCTGACTGCTGGTCGACATCTTTGCCTCGGATCTGTTCTGGGCTCATGTAGTTTGGTGTAC
>JBMYRY010000214.1:0-5352 GCA_049602795.1 Bradymonadia bacterium | reverse complement strand
ATATGCTCTCGCGATTGGTAAGGTCTGGTTCCCCAGTTTCGAAAGCTGTCCGGTAAACGAACAATCGCAGTCACCGTACCCGCTGTTCCGGAGGTCCAAATGTCATTTTGCCCAAGCGGCGTGTTAACATAGCCTGTGGCATTCATATTTGCCGCCAACCCAACACGCCCTGGCAACCCAAGTCGGACGCCATCTTTGTAGGTCCCGTGTCTCGCATTACCTGATGAATCTGCAGCTTGAGCACCTCCGGTTTCATCCAATTTGTAATAGGCGTTCGGTCGTAAGTCCATCACCGATGCGATGTAGTTTTCGATGCGCTCCTGCTCAGGATCTGGCGGGACGTACTTCTCGCCTAAATTAATCCACTTTTCACCGTCGAAGAGACGAATCGTTTTCGCCTCAACATCAAAATAAGCATGACCCGCACTTGGATTATCCGGTTCCTCGGCAAGAGGAATCAGACGAAGTCCTTTGGCGCGAACATCGCCGTTTACATCGATATGAGCTGTAGGCGCATTGACCCCAACCCCAACGGCACCATTACCCCGAATGATTAACCCACTCGCCGTGACCTTAGCGCCGACAGACACATTACCCGTGGTACCAGTATCTCGATCAGTTCGCATAAATTGCGAGCTGTTGAGTCCATCTAAACGGTCAGCATCCAACCCGGACCCTGCGCCGTCTACCTGCTTGATCAGACGCAAAACATCTGCATTTGTCCGGACAAATTCCGAACTGTCAAAGCCGTCTAGTCGATCCGCATCAACACCTGAACCGCTACCATCCGCCTGAACGAGAAGTCGAACAACATCTTCCTTGGTTCGAACGAATGCGCTGCTATCCAACCCATCGAGTCGATCCGCATCGACCCCTGAGCCGCTACCATCCGCCTGAACGAGAAGTCGAACAACATCCTCCTTTGTCCGAACGAATTCGGTGCTGTCCAAACCATCTAGTAAATCTGCATCTAAGCCGCTATTGGCACCATCTTGGTTCCGTAAGGCACCGATAATATCGCCGGAGGCGGTGAGAAGTGCCGTCCACGCTCCGTTGTCACAGACTTCAAGCCGGCCAGCCTGCCGACGAATCATACCCGAACGAGCGCCATCACATTGAACAGAAGAACCAGGCAAAATCCCTCCACGCACATCTAATCTTGCGATTGGCGTGCTCGTACCAAGACCCACAAATCCCTTACCGGTAATTCGCATGACCTCATTCTCATTGCCATTCGCAGAGATGTGGACAAAACGCAGCCCGGCAGAAGGTTCATTACCCCACGCAATTGCGCCATCTGCACCATTCGCGGTGGCTCTTAGTCCCACATAGAGTAGCTCATCACCAATGCCTGCGGAGAGTCCTCGGCTCATCCACGGCAACTCTACAGGCGCGTCACCTCGCTGCACAGATTTGAACCGTTTAGCCGACAAGACGCCGACGGTCGTATCGTCAGCATCAGATCTCAAAAATTGTTCACTCGAAAGGCCGTCCAACCGATCTGAATCAAGTCCAGAAGTATTGCCGTCCACCTGGACGATCTTCGCGAGGACTTGCCCAGGAGTATCCGGTGATCCATCGCCACCCGCGGCGCCTGCTGGTCCTTCTGGACCACGAGGACCCTGAGGACCTGCAGGTCCCGCTGCGCCAACCGCCCCGGCGGGTCCGGCAGCCCCTGCCGGTCCCGCCGGTCCTACAGGACCTTCAGGGCCTGCTGGACCACGTAAGCCCGTCGGTGAGCCCACCCAATTCCCATCAGCATCGACGATGGGTCGCCCCCCAATACTAATCGTCTTAGGATTGATGTCGCCAACCGCATCCAGAGCCCGTGCCGATACCATTGCAATTGGTACTGCTTGAATGTGAATTCTTGGTTCTAACCATTCTTGGTCATCAATCTTTACGGCAAGATACACATCACTATCGAGCAACCAATCCAGGTCGATCTGATTTTCACTGCCCACTGCAATCGCATAATATCCGTTAATGAATGCCACTTCAGGATGAATCTCAGAGAAAAGCTGTAGACCAGCCCGATCGTCATTATATAACGCGACTTCGACTCGATGTGCCCCATTCAAGGGTTGGTTGTTTTGGTTGTACACCAAGCCTTCTTGTACAAAGGATGTGGGCAGTCCGAGTGCAGGTAGACTGAAACAGGTCAACAAGACTGCCCCCGCCAACCTTATGAGAATTTTTAACATGGTATCTTCCCCTTTGAGACAACAGGTTCTGCTGCCATTACCCCAAAACAAACGGCTAATAACGATACGGGTGACGCAAATATCGTTACTTGAATTCACTCGCCTAGGGCGTATGCATACGCCACTTTTTAATCTTTGTCATTGTTCGACATCTTAGGCTCAAATTCCAATGCCGCTGAATTAATGCAATGACGTTGGTGAGTCGGCGGTGGACCATCGTTAAAAACATGTCCGAGATGTCCGCCACAATGACTGCAAACGAGTTCTACTCGAACCATTCCGTGAGAGTAATCAGATACGCGCTTAATGGCGCCCTTGAAAGATTGAGTAAAACTCGGCCAACCACTACCGGAGTCATACTTCGTTTCGGATGAGTACAATGCCTGACCACAGCCTGCACAACGAAAAACTCCGTCACGCTTTTCGTCTAACAAAGGACCTCCCCTTGGTTCAGTGCCCTTCTGTCGCAAGATGCGATATTGAAGAGGTGTCAATCTGGCTCGCCACTCCTGGTCAGACAAACGTGATGCATTCGCCAAACGGCTCGGTTGATTCGAAGACGGAGTTGGTTTTGACGTTCGCGTATTGGACTCCCGTCGGGATAAAGAGTTGGAAGAAGGCTTCGAGACGCGTTCACTGCTGTCTTTCGACCCGATAGCCGGTTGTCCGCGACTTTCAGCGCATGCAACAAAAAAGGATAGCACAACGAACATCTGAAAAATTATCATGACTCCCCCTACACCCGTAATGCGCGTTCTCATCGTATCAGATCCAAGATTTCTTTAACCATGACAACAGCGATCAATCCCAACAAAATCAACATCCCGACAGCATGCATCAGCCTTGAAAAATGAGGGGGCAAACGACGTCCACTGACACTTTCAAGCACGTCAACTAGCAGGCGCCCCCCATCTAGTCCTGGCAAAGGCAAAAGGTTCAACACCGCCAAATTCATACTGAATAAAGCAAGCAGAGAGAAAAACCATGACCAACCACGCTCGAAGGAGCGTGCGCTCACTTGAGTCATTCGAACAACGGACTGAACCTCGGGCGCGACTGTCCCATCAAACCATCGTCCCACAAGTCTCCCCATAGCTCGAGTCACATCATATGTCTCCTGCAGACCGAGCGTGAATGCTCGCCACACGCTAGTCGTACCAAAACGAGCGACGGATGGCTCAACATCGGAAAGGACTTCCAATCGTGATTCTCGATCACCTAAGGAGATCGTTAACGTCGTTGCATGTTCGGTTGATTCGGGCAGCCAGAGCGTAAGCCCATCAACTCGAGTATTCTCCACACGTCTCTCCACTTGACGCCCCCCGGGCTCACGACGAATGGTCAGGACACTCACGGGACGGTCAGACACAATCAACTTCGCCACATCACGAAATGAGCGTACAGACGTACCGTCAACCTTCACGATGAGATCATTATCCCTTAGACCCGCTGCACTTGCGATGGAACCGACTTGGGCAAGATGCGTCGTTTGTTCTCGCTGAAATCGATAGACAACCGCCGCATCGAACATCAATAGACTACTGTATACACACACGGCCAGCCCGACATTCGCTGCTGGTCCAGCAAGCGTAATCAGTATGCGTTTAGTAGCCGACACATGATCTAAACCATCGGTTCGAGCATTCAGGACGTCGCTCTGCTGTTGCTCTCGAGACGTGAACCGAACGAAACCGCCGATAGGAAACAAACACACTCGAAATTGAGTATGCTTGCCAACCCATTGAAGAATACTCGGTCCGAAACCGATACTGACAGTATGCGCATGCACACCACACCCACGAGCGACAAGGTAGTGACCGAGTTCATGGGCGACGATCAGCAGATTGAAACCAATTAGGCTGATAATGATCGACATTGGCTTTGCGTACTCCCATCGCAAGCGACAAAGACGCAACGCTTGCGCTCGACTTCAGATTGAGGCCCTATTGTACGACTTCTACAAAAACCGATACGAGAAAAAAGTGGGTGCACTCTTCATCATTGGACTCTTACTTAGTCCAATTCAACAGATAGACCTCAGACAAGGTGCGGCGGCAATACAAGATGAGGGGCACCTGATTCTGACACCCGGGTATCATCTACAATACGGAGATCTCACCCTCAGCCTTCAGACCCCGCTCAGGATGAACCTCACTGAATCACAACTCCGCTCGGAAGATGTGGACTCTATCCAAGACTACGGGCGCACGATCCGACGTATTTCAATTGGCTCGCTTCTTGACATTGGTCCATTGAGAAATATTAGTGACTCAAATCACATCACCCTGAATCATTTCTTTAATCGTATCAATGACGATGAGCCACGGACCGCAATGCTCATCAAGACAAATTTAAGTGGCTTTAAGTATGCGTTCTTCGCAGACGAACTCTTAGGACCACCAATCTTGGGTACTTTGGTTGAACTGGACGCACCAAGTCCATTTGGGATGAGCACAGTGGTGGTCATTGACACAGATGCCCGAGCTTCTGAGTATTCAGGAGAACCGCACTCCTTCTACGGCGCTGGTAGCTTTGGCGTTCACTATCGTCTATATCGCAAAGGGACTGTAGCCCTGACCACGGGTCTAACTGCTGCACAAACCCATCTTGAGGGCAGTGGTGGGCATTGGGGGCTGACGACGAACATCGGTCACGCAAAAGGATGGCGTGTGGAAAACGTTGTGGAAGCCATGGGGTTTTCAAAAGGCTATAGTTGGGCGCCATTTGACCTCATGTACCTCGTCAGAAAGTCCAATTCGAGCGTATACAGCGATGGGGCGGTTCAAGCAGGTTGGGGTGGCCGCATTCGTTTAAAGCTGAGTCGTAAAAACCTTGAATTTGGTTTACAGTCAAGCGCCGCTTGGAACAGTCCGCAACAAGTACATTTGAGTTGGATAAGGCTGAATAAGAAGCCCTTCTCACTCTCGGCTCTGGTCTACACAGGACAGCATAATCGTAACTCAACTGTCTTTACAAAAGCGAACACCTATGGCGCTGTCTCAGGTCAACTCAATCTATCTAAACGGTGGATGATCGAAACGTCGATCATGCATGTACAGCGCCGAGTCAACCAAGGCTTCCAACCATACTTAGAAGCAAGATTGCTCAGTAATTGGCGCTTGTCATTCAAGTAAAAACCGACATCGCA
>JBMYRY010000213.1:0-5362 GCA_049602795.1 Bradymonadia bacterium | reverse complement strand
GTTCCATCGAGTGGTGAGACGAAGATCTTTGCTTGCGAGCCATTCCAACCGATCCCTTCGCCTGCACCTGCATCGGCAAAATTTAACACGTTGATGCCGTTTAGATTGCGATTCACTAGGTCCAGTGCAGTGGTGCCTTGCTGGTTTGCTGCATCCTCCCAACTGATGATCGCATCGGCACCATTGAGTTTAAGTTTGCCTTTAATCAGCACGTCTTCGGCTTCCAGTGAAATGTCAGTATCATTAATTAATCGCAGGGCACCATCCGCGTTTGCATCATCGAGACCTGCTACGACAATCTTTGCTTGGGTGTCCGTCCAACTAATGCCCTCGTCGGGACCAGGGTCGTTGAAGCTGAACTTATGTACACCTCTGATTCCGTGATTCTTGAGGGTAATGCCATAACTGGCTCGACCATCATTGGGAAAGTTGATGTTCTTTTCTGGGGCGACGATCACCGCGGATAATGTCTTGGCTGTGGTCAAGTTCCCAGTTGTACCAGTATCTTTGTCTGTCCGCATATAGCGAGCACCTTGAATACCGTCCAACGTGTCAGCATCCAATAAACTACCGGCACCATCTACTTGCTTTATCTTTTCAAGCACTTGTGCAGGTGTGTCTGGACTCCCATTACCGCCCGCCGGACCAGGTGGTCCTTCTGGACCGGCTGGTCCTACAGGGCCTGGTACACCGGGTGGACCTTGAAGTCCGGTCGGGTCACCAACCCACTGTCCATTTTCGTCGATAACGAGTTGTCCATTGACACTCACTTCAGACGGATCGATTGGACCAATGACGTGGTGAGCGTATTCTGCCAACATTGCACTGGGCACATTTAGAATCTCCGTTCTCGGTTCGAGTTCGGGTCCCTGGTCAATTCGAACGCCTAGGAAGACGGCTTGCCCAAGGAGCATGTCGATGTCGAGTAATTCTTCCGAACCAATGTCGATGGCATAGTATCCATTGGTGAACGTCACCAATGGGTGTGTCTCGTCGAAAACCACATTCGTACGCCCATTCGTCTGCTTGTAGAGCCTCACATCGATACGATGTTCGCCTTGTAAAGGTCTGCCGTCGACCGTTTCAACAAGTCCTTCTTGAACGAAGCGAAACGGCAGAGCGAGAGCGTTAGCTGATAACCCAATGGTCATCAAAATGATTAATGCGAATCCAATAACTTTTTTCATTTGTATAGTTCCCCATCCCAAATTGGACCCCCGCGTGGAGTAGTGTACCAAATTAGTCGACCGCGCTAAAACCAAAAGCCGCATGGAATCTTGACTGACCAGGTTTAGGCTCGTTAGAGTCAGCCATCTGTCACGGGCGGCAGCCGGATTTGGAGGGAAATAACGTGTTGAGGTGGGCGACATTGCTGGTTGGCATGGCGGGGGTTTTTGGATGTGGGCTTGATGATCGAGAGCGGGCGACACTCAGGGCTGTACGTAGTGCTGCCAAGGCGACTGAGGTACAATCCAAAGCAATTTACGAGCATGCAGAGCGATTGATGCAGGAAGGGCGGTACGCACTGAGTGCAGACTTGGTTCAACGCGGAAGGTCGAGTGACCCTAATAATCTGGATTTAATAAGGTTGTTTTGGACGGCTACGGCGCTTGAGTTTCTTCAGATGGATAGTGATCGAAAAGCACTATGGAAAGACATGGAGGTCACGATCGCCGAGGCGATGGTCTACGCTCAAGAGCTTGTTCCTATTCTGAGGCTAGTCAAAGCCATTGCACTCGTTGACCAGGGGAATTTCGACGAAGCGCAGGGAATCCTTGAGACTCTCAAACTCACTTCGAAGGAAGAACTTCAGGATCAGAAAATGCGAGTCCACTTTGAGTTGGGCAAACTTAAGGTGCGTTCGAATCAAATCGATGAAGCGATTGAGCATTTTCACGAGACCCTAGCGGAAAAGGACACGTTTTGGCACGCGCGATTGCAACTCGCTCAGTTACTGAGCAAGAAAGCCGATCACAAAGTTGCTGTAGAACAGGGGGAGAAACTCGTAGAGCAGAAGCAGGACGGCATCACTTACTTTGTTTTTGGGTTGGTGTTGGCAAATGCTGGTGAACAATCTCGTGCTGTGACGGCGTACGAAAGAGCACTTCAGTTTCCGAATGTGCCAGCGTCGACAATGAGCGAACTGGGTCAGCTTTATTTCAGCCTCAAGAACTTCAAGAAAGCTCGTGAAGTCTTTGCCGTCGCCTATCAAAAGAGCCGGCGAATTGCGGATAAGTTTAATGAGGGCATTGCGGCGAAAGGGATGGGGGAGTTTGGGGCGAGTGCGGCAATCTTTGAGCAAGTTGTCCGATTGAACCCGCAGTCACCACGGGCCCATGTGGAGCTGTTAGGGGCCTTACTTCAGGCGCGGCGCACGAAGCTAGCAAGGGAAGTGTATGAGCGATTTGTCCGGCTTAGTACTCAGTATCCAGCCCTAGAAGCATCGAAGCAAGAGATGACAGCGATGATGCAACCCTCGAAACCGACCGCGTCACCTGCACCGACGAGTCAATTGGGTGAAGTGCCTGGCGAACGTAAGGAGCAAGTCCGGTTACCTGCACCAGTAAACCCGGGTCGAGCGATTCAACAGGCGCCTCCAACAGCACCAATGCCCGTTGGAGAACCTGGTTCACCTATCCCTCCGGGTGCGCCCTGAAAAGGGGCTGCACAAACCTTTGAACGCTTTACTGGGCGTCGATGTAGGCTTGGAGGCAGGTGTTGACGCACTCATCAAATTTATTGTCTGGGGCGCCAGCACCGACACAGATACTCTCTGCTAACTCTTCGACGAGATCCTCTACATTGTCGAGACCCGCACACACTCGCAGGAAATACGAATCTAGAGACCAAGTCGCAGCGGCTTCTGCTTCGTCAACACAGTCCGGGTCCATGTCACCGCAGGAGCTATGACAAAAGCCGTCCCGCTCACCGGAGATTTGCTCACAGAAAGTGGGCTCCTCGGGTATACCCTCGCAATCGGGGTCCGGGTCTTCACAGAATCGATCGCATTGCCCGTCGTTGTACAAGTCAAAGACAACGCATGCATCTGTTTCTTCTGCGAGCTCGTCGTCGGTCAAGCGATTCTCGTTTTCTTCTGAATCTGCTGTCGTTTGCTCACTTTCCGTCCACGGATTGCTCGATGCCTCAGGGCTACCATTATCAGCTTTTGCTGCAGCGCCCGTTTCGGCTTCTTGAGATTTCGTATCTTCGATTTCTTCTACAGTTGCGCATCCGATGAACGCAAGCGCTGATAAAATTGCTAAAATTCGCATGAAAGACTCCTTCTCGAACCGTTCAGTTCGTGTTTCCGTCTGCTGGTATGCACCATGCGTGCCAAGATGTTCCGAGTGGCGTTTTTCGACGTTTTTTGTGGTGATTTCGTTGCAAGCACGCCAAGAGAGTGCATGGTCGGGGAGTAAAGTCCCCAGTGGTCATGCGTAAACTGTGCTAGTTTGTCTCACTATTTGATGTGATTCCTCGTTACAGTCATTTGATTGCGCGGGGGTCATTAGTTCTGGAAGTCCTAAAGTCCCAAGGTGTGAGGTCATGAAGAACAAAAAGCTGGATGCCGAGTGGTCGTATATGAGCCGTCGGGCTGTGCGGTATTTGTCTCGTTTTCCTTCCTCTGAAGCTCGGTTCCGGACCGTTATGACAGCGGATGGAAGTCCCGTTGGGGGAAACGAGCCCAGAGATTGTACGCTTCGTAGATAGCTTGACTGACTACGTAACCGAGTTGGGGTACTTGAATGATAGGCGATTGGCTGAAGGTCTCTTGAATTCGTATCGGAGGCGTGGAGACGCCCAGCGATTGATTCGGCAAAAGCTCAAGAAAAAGGGGATTCCGGCAGCGATCATTGCGGAGACGTTGTCTGGTCACACCGAGGAGAATGAATTAGCGTCTGCCCTCAGGTTCGTTGAGAAAAAACGCCTCACTAAGGATTGGGAGACGTTAGATTTTCGAGGGCGTCAGCGGATCTTGCAGCGTTTGGCTAGGCGCGGTTTTTCATACGGCGTGGCAACAAAGGCATTAGAGATGGCGCGTGATGGTTAAGTTGAATGAATTTCCTTACTTTTTTTCTGGCGTTGCTAAGCAGTCCTTCGGTATAGCCTCCACAGCTATGGAACAACCCTGGGTAGGTCAGAGAGGAGTTCAGTCGTGACGAGCTTTTGGGAAGCAATTGAGCCCATTGTGCTGCGCGTATGGGAGACAAAGTCAATTACAGGGTTGTTCATTCTGGTTACAGCCGTAGCTTTGATACTTGCAGCAACCTTCTTTAGGTATCGCCTCACCGAGTCGACTCGGCAGTTGGTTAAAAGGGGAAGCCTGTTGCTCGTTGTGATCCTTGGTGTGATGCATGTGTGGTCTTTTGCATGGTTGGGCGATGATGCCTTCATTAGCTTTAGATATTCTCAGAACTTTGCTGAGGGGCATGGGTTGGTCTTTAATCACGGCGAGTGGGTTGAAGGGTATACGAATTTTCTTTGGACCTTTATCTTGGGAGGCCTTCACTATCTTGGGTTATCCATTCCACACACGGCCTTATTGCTCAATATTGCGTCCTTTGTAGGCGTGATATTGATTGCTCACGCGATTGTCACGCGATGGCTTAACACATCGATGGTGTTGCCGAGTTGGACTTCAATTTTGCTCGCGGGCTGCTCTCCGTTCGCCATCTACGGGACGAGCGGGTTAGAGACGATGTCCGGTGCTCTCTGCGTAATTGCTGGGGTCGCAATGACACTTAAGGGGCGCTATCGAATCGGGGGTCTTTTCTTTGTACTCGGTGCAATGATGCGCCCGGACCATATCCTTTTTTGGGGATGTATGGGGCTCGCACTCGCGTTCGATGATCTTGTTTCACGGTCTGGGCATGTCCTTAAGCGTCTTGACTGGCGTCGGTATGTCGCTTTCACTTTGCCGCTTGTACTCGTCTATGTCCCATTCTTCGCATTTCGCTGGTGGCTCTACGGAGATATGTTTCCGAACACCTATTATGCCAAAAGCGGCAACTTGACATATTTTTCACAAGGGGTGCGTTACTTGGGCGTGTTTCTTGGAACAACGGGCGGCTATGTTTGGCTGCCACTATTTTTGCTGGCTCTCGTTTTTGGGTCCAAAGATCGGCAGAGCATCGTCTTGCGAGTGTTTAGCATCTTGAGCGTTCTGATTTTTGGTACCTACGTGTGTAAGGTAGGCGGTGGCTTTATGGAGAATCGCTTTCTTCTCGTTTTGCTGCCGATTGTGTTTGTCACCATTGAATTGTGGGCTCGTCCGCTGCTTAATGAAGAACCCCGTAAAGTGTTCTTATTTGCGGGGGTTGCGCTCTTATTTACGGCGGTTGTAACTCGTGTTGAGGTGGTC
>JBMYRY010000212.1:0-5372 GCA_049602795.1 Bradymonadia bacterium | reverse complement strand
GGCAGCTGTGAAACTGACCTGCGATCTACTGCGCGCTGAGGTGACGACCCTTGTGTTTGGTCAGAGTCGTACCGGTGTGGAAGTCATGCTCAAATATTTACGTGAGGCTATGCAGTCTGAACCGTTAGAACCTGACGCTGTAATGGGGTATCGTGGGGGTTATTTACCCGCTGAGCGTCGGCAGATTGAACAACGACTCCGAGAAGGGAAGATTAAATGCGTCGTGGCAACGAACGCGCTTGAACTGGGAATTGACATTGGTTCATTGGATGCCGTTGTATGTGCGGGCTATCCGGGTAGCTTAGCTGCGTTGTGGCAGAGGTTTGGACGTGCAGGACGTCGACAATCTGGTTCATTAGCGATTTTGGTGACGTCCAGTGCACCACTGGACCAGTTTTTTGCCTTATCGCCATCGAGACTCGTTGACGAGCGGGTAGAAAGTGCACGCATTGATCCCAACAATACAGAAATACTCGTACAGCATGTAAAGTGCGCAGCCTTTGAACTCCCGTTTCACAGTGAAGACGGCTTTGGGTTAATTAAATCGCAAGCGCTCGAGGATATACTCAAGTTTCTGACGCATAATGAGGTGCTCCATGAAGCAGCTAAAGGTCAGGGGCGGGTCTATCATTGGGCGAGCGAGGCTTACCCCGCAAGCCATGTTTCACTGAGGAGTCTAGGGTGGGACAACTTTGTGATCATCGATGTTGAACCGGATCGGGTTTTAGCGGAAATGGATTGGCGCTCTGCACACACGATGCTGCATGAGCAAGCGATCTACCAACATGATGGCAATCAATATCAAGTCGAGCGGTTAGATTTTGAAAATCGCAAGGCTTACGTTCGCAGAATCAAACCGGATTATTTCACAACCGCCCAAACGCACACCAATGTGACGGTTACCCAAGTTGATGAAGATCAAAAGGTGTTGCTTGAGAGTGGGGTGCGTATTGAATGGGGGTTGGGCGAGATCAGTGTCGTTGATAAGGTGGTTGGCTTTAAAAAGATACGTTTTCAGACCCACGAGAATGTGGGGTTCGGCGAGGTCAATTTGCCGGTCATGCAAATGCATACAACGGCCTGCTGGGTTACCTTGCCCGAGAGCTTCATCATTTCTTTGCCATGGCAAAGGCCAGTGGTGGTTGATGCATTAAAAGGCATTGTTAAAGCGATGCACTTGTTTAGCGTATCGGGTCTGATGATCGCCACGCGCGATTTGGGATATGTGTTAGGTGAACATCGGGAGGGGGGGGAGATTAGTACCGGTCATTCTCCTGGGTTTGATCCAACGCTCTTTTTGTACGACACAGTGCCAGGCGGTATCGGGTTGGTTCAACGGCTATACGATAGCCGGAGTCGCTTGTTGAAGGCGGCGAGTTCGGTGATTGCGAATTGTAAATGCAGTGCTGGCTGTCCGGCGTGTGTGGGTCCGATTCTGGGTGACGGTGAGATTTCGCAAAGCACAAATAGACGTATGGTTGCATTGACATTACTGGAGCGCCTTGGCGTTATGTAGGAGTTTCCGTGAGGGACTTAAAGACAAAACTCGCTCGCTTGCCGAGCTTAAAGTCATCCGGAAATCGACCAAGCAAAACCTCTGAACCGTCAAACGAATTCGGGTTTGATCACGAACTCGGATTTGGACGCAGATGGTTTACTTTCGAGCCCAATAAGCAGAACGATTGGCACCTATTGAAAGATAGTTCACCTGACTACGTAATCGAAGATGCCCTCAAAATCTCCCCCGATGTGTTAAGCGCATATCGGGGTCCGATTTTTCTCGACACAGAAACCACAGGTTTGGGTCATGGCGCTTCGACTTATCCTTTTTTGATTGGGTTGACGTATTGGGGGCAGACGGCATGGTACGGTGAGCAGTTGTTCTTAAGTTCGCCTGTGCACGAGCGTGCAATGCTGCAGTATTTACTGGACCGAATAAAGGACGCGAAGATCATCATTACGTTTAACGGCAAAAGTTACGATATTCCACTGCTGAATACTCGGATGAGGCTTCATCGATTACCGCTGATAGAGCCGACAGCACACCTTGATTTGTACCACTTGCTCAGAGGGGTCTTGAAGCATCAAATGTCAAGATGTCGCTTAATTGACTTTGAGACCTCAATTCTTAAGTTTTATCGAGTGGGAGATATTGATGGCGCCGATATTCCCGCCGCTTATTTCTCGTTTTTGCATGGGCATGACTGTGGTGCAATTGGGCAGGTCGTAGAGCATAATGAATACGACGTTCGCAGTATGGTTCATTTACTAACTTGGTACTTACGCGTGGTGGTCAGTGCCTCGGGGGATAGTGATGATCGTCTTGAGTACGCGTTCCTCGCGAAGCTTGTGAATCGGGCAACTTCACCTTGGGTCGTTGAGCGACTAGACGATCTATTGAATCGTAGTCACGATTCGTGGCTCAAAACTCGATGTGCGCGATTGGTTTATGAAGCAAAACACCGAACTAATCTCGTACAGGCGATGGCAGTACTGCTGGACCACTACGCTGAATGCGACTTGCCCCTGCGCAGTTTTTTTGCCCGTCGGCTGTCGATTCATTTTGAGCATGAATACAAACA
Organism: Bradymonadia bacterium; assembly: GCA_049602795.1. Classification (GTDB taxonomy): domain Bacteria; phylum Myxococcota_A; class Bradymonadia; order UBA7976; family UBA1532; genus JBMYRY01. The sequence continues at coordinate 2,790 of JBMYRY010000212.1, read as the reverse complement.
GCTAAGGGCGGCGCTTAGGTACGCGTCTGACACTGAACTGGATGAAGGTATGTCAGCTCACCAGAAGCGAATCAACCGACTTCGTTCGAAGTTGAACGTGTTGGAAGGTACGTCAGAGGTGGAGTTCCACGAGCGATTTGAAAGCATGTTTGAGTGCTTGAGTTCAGCACGATAGACCGAGCGACTGCACACCGATCATTTTGACTTGAAACCTCCGACCCTTCCGGATTAGGAATGAGGCGGAGGCATGAGATGGATGACAAGCAGACCACGTTCGGTTTTGAGGGGGCGCAGGAGACTCTGAGTCGAACGCATGCGCTCTGTTTGCTTGATGAGCTTATTGGTCAGGATCTAAGACCATTGGCGGCCACCCACGGCATCACCGTTGAACGAGATGGTAAGAAAAATAAAGGATGGGCGGGTCAGACGGTAGAAGCTTTTCTCGGTCGCAGTCCAAATTCAGATCGCGGGGCTGATTTCGGTGATTGGGAATTGAAAGTCGTTCCTTTAGTTCTGACTGCGAACGATAGCTTCAGAGTCAAAGAGAGTATGGCAATTGCGATGTTCACCCCCGACGAGTTAGAAACGCAATCCTTTGAAGACAGTCACTTACTCGAAAAGCTCAGGTCATTAGTGCTGGTGGCGCGGCACTTCGATGAACATGGTGAACGGATGTCGATTGTTGTGTGTGCCCGACCGTTCGACCTGGCGGAATCCCCATTCTATGACCGAGTTAAAGAAGATTATGAAGAAGCTCGGTGGGTGTTGCGTCACCAGGGCGCGGACGGTCTTAGGGGAGGTGTTGGTCGCTTTGTGCAACCTCGAGTTAAAGGGGGCCGAAGCAAGACGAGTCGGGGTCACGCCTTCTATGCGCGCAGTAGCTTTGTCGGAGAAATGCTATCGCTCTGACAGAGCTATGGCGTCCTAGGCATTCCTGTCTAGGTGCGGTCGAGTTCTCGGAACGAGTCACTCTGACGTTTGTCTAACTCCTTTTGGTCAAATCCAGGTTTCTTCGGTGCTCCCCCGCATGCGAAAAGGCCTAGAGCCAAGACTATTGCAACGATCTTGAAGGATACGCTTTTTCGACAATTCATATTGATCCGCTCCCGGTTATTTGTTTGAAAACTCATGCTAACTCCAACAGAATGCAACACTTCCACGGTTATGAGAAGTGAGATGTTAATCGTCATGAAAAAGACCGCACAGTTTGCCCAATTTGTGATGCTCCCCCTTTTGCTCGCATACGGATGTGCATCGGGGCGTGCGATGACAGACCAAGAGCAGGTTGAGTATTCGCAGCTTGAAAATGAGATTGAGACGCAAAAGATTCACAACGCTGAACGAAGGCAGACGCTGAAAAAGGCGTTTTTGAAGTCCAAGATAAAGCTCTCGACCAATGCTCGCCTGTGTAACGTGAAAAAGTCCACTCACTCAACCAAGCCTGTACCTCTTGTCTATGGCGCCAAAAAACGCGTTGTGTTCATCGCTGTGAAGGAGAATGCAAAATGCAAGGCTGCCCGAATTGAGGTGACCAAATGAGGGCGGGACTGTACTTAGCGATCGGGTGGGTTCTTCTGGGCATGATTGGTTGTGGCGCTGCCTACCCTGACTTAGTGAAACGTCGAGCTGAGTTGGCGACGCTCAAAAAGGCGAATAAAGGGCTTGAGCGCAAGGTTTCACGATACGACAATGTTTCTAAACGTGCGCGGTCACAAAGAAGCTTAAGCATCTCAACAAAAGGGGTGCTTAAAATCGTCCAGGCATTTCATCCGTTGACGGTTGACGGTGCGAGAATGGTCAAGAAGAGGGTGAAAGGCAAGCTCACTTTAGCCCGTCCGAAGGCGATTGAAATTCTATCGCCCACGCAGATTCGATATGGCACGTTGCTCTCAGGAAAGAATGTTTCCGTTAGTTTAAAAGGGGTACCCTTCGCCGGTGCCAAGGATGAACGTCAACTTAAAGAGTCATTGCGGGCTGGTGCGAAGATTGTCGTTGATTCTAAAGTCTGGCTTGACCGACAGCGTGGTGCCCTTTGGATCGAGAGTCAGTGTGTCTCTCTGAAATTGAACAAACACCACTCGAAAAGGAATAGTGACTACCTCAAAGAGTTACTCAATAAGCGCATTTACAATGTGCCCAAAGTAGTGGCGCTCCCCAAAGATTTTGTCTCGAAACGCGCCTCTCTCATGATTGCTTCCGATGGCATCGTAATTCTTAACCCAGAGTGAGCTAATCGACCGTATTCGGCTGTGCAATACCCCAACTACCTCCATCTGCAGTACCGATAACGAGTGTCTCACCGCTGTTGAATGTGCGAGTGAATTTACTAGGTAGATTTTCAGTGTTTCCGGCGGCACAGACGAGGCGTGCAAACCCCGACCGACCATCAGAGCCACCCTTCGCACCGGATGGAGACAGTCGATGTCGTTCGGCAATGACGGTTACCGTTACAGGGACCTCGAAGGTGTAGTGTCGTTCAATGCCAAGCCCACCATGATATTTGCTACGATGATCCTTCGATTGAGATCGAACTCGATAGCTGCTGATGGTGATGGGAAAGCGACGTTCAAATACCTCGATTGGTGTGTTGAGTGTATTTGTCATGTGCGTGTGAATGGCGTCAGCTCCGTTACGGTTCGGCCCTGCTCCTGCACCACCGCCCAGCGTTTCATAATGAACGAAGGGTCGTTCTGGTATCTGTCGTGAATCCATGCCGCCGAGTAGAACATTATTCATGGAGCCACATGATTGAGCGGGCATGCGTGCCGGGAAAAACTGGGCAAAAGTATT
>JBMYRY010000211.1:0-5375 GCA_049602795.1 Bradymonadia bacterium | reverse complement strand
CTCGTCGAGTCTTTTTCAAAAAGCGATCGAGCCCATGCAACAGCTTAAACAACGAGTCACTTTCGACTGAGTTTTCAGTCAACAGAGCAAATGTCTCAGGCACAAGTAATTCGAGAATTCCACACTCATTCATGAGCGAGACGCTCTGTCCGGCTGCGCCTCCTCGCAACATCCGAATCAACTCTTCAAGCAATCTCGGAACAGCCGCTCGCGCCAGTAGACCACTCTCTTGCTTGATCGCAGCTAGGCTCTCAGTCTCTATTTCAAAATCAAGACGCGCAGCAAACTTAATGGCTCGAAGCATACGAACAGGATCTTCTCGAAAGCGGGTAATTGGCTCTCCAATGGTCCGAACCAGTTTGAGTTCCAAATCTTCTAAGCCGCCGACAAAATCAAGAACGTGGTTATTCTCTGTACAATAAAACAATCCGTTAATCGTGAAGTCTCTTCGATGTGCATCGCTTTCGACCGTACCAAACTCATTATCGTCCCAAATGATTTCATCTTGTGAATGGTCTCTTGGCTTACTTCGAAAGGTGGCGGTCTCTACAATGCGTCCCTTCTGCCCCATAATGTGCGCAAGTCGAAATCGCCGACCAATCAACCGACATCGACGGAAGATCTGTTTGATCTCTTCTGGAGACGCCGACGTGGCAACATCGAAGTCTTTCGGTTGGCGTTGAAGCAAAAGGTCTCTCACGCTCCCACCCACTAAGTACGCTTCAAAACCGCTCCGGCGAAGTCTTCGAATCACAAAAGCAGCGTCCGCATCGATTCTGTGTTCATCGATCTCAACAGGCACAGAGACATTTTTAGCTTTCGAATACATAGACAAGACCTTAATCGAACGCGGCTAAATTTTGAACCAATTCATCTCAACATGGTATCGATCTCGTCATATCATTGGCGTTACCCGATTACGCAACGAAAGAAATGAATGATCGATTGACACAGGAGCGTGAAGTTGAAATGCTGCCGGTCGATAACGTCCCGAGCAAATTAAGTTCGTAAAAACAAACTAGGGAGGAGGCACGATGTCAAGCGTGAACAAAGTAACTCTAATTGGTCGACTGGGTGCTGACCCAGAAGTTCGCTATACTCAAGGTGGTCAACCTGTTGCCAGCCTCCGCATGGCGACCAGTGAAAATTGGACCGACAGAGATGGTCAGCGAAAAGAGCGTACCGAATGGCATTCCATTACAGTTTGGGGAAAACAGGCTGAGTTGTGCGGTCAATATTTAGCCAAGGGTCGACAAGTGTACGTCGAAGGGCGACTTCAGACTCGTGAGTACACAGATAGAGAAGGCATTAATCGCAAAGCTGTCGACATTGTAGCGAACCAAATCGTCTTCCTTGGCGGCAGGAGTGAAAGTGGGGACAACCAAGGCGGCTGGGGCCAGGGTGGCGGTAACAACCAAGGCGGCGGAGCCAACCAAGGCGGCTGGGGTCAGTCGAATAGCGGTGGCAACCAAGGTGGCTGGGGTCAGTCGAATAGCGGTGGCAACCAAGGCGGCTGGGGTCAGTCGAATAGCGGTGGCAACCAAGGTGGCTGGGGACAGTCTAGTGAATCAAACCAGGGCACCTGGGGACAGACAAAGCCCGCCACAAGCAATGATGGCTCAGACGGTCAAGGTGGAGACGATCCCATTCCATTCTAGGTCTTAGAAACCTCACCTATCGTTTCAAGATCGTTTCAAGATCCTCGCAATTTCCTCTCTGAGAAGCCTTTCTGCCAATTTCGGCACCACTTCCCAGACGACCTTTTCGATGTAAGCCTCACTAATCCCTTCGAGTTCACTACGCCCTAAACTTGCTCGAGTCTGTTCACCTGGTTCGGGCTTGACGGCGCTTGGCACAACTGTGTCCTCAGCATGATGAAGATTAGAGAGCAACTCATTATCGGAGACCTCTGGCAGGTCATCATGCGGTCGAAAAGTGGGTATGGTGGGTGGGGCTTTGATCGGCGAAGCTTTACTTAATTCTATCGGCTTCGATGCCGGTTCTGGTGCGGCTGGTATCTGAGGCTTCTTTCTCGCCACCGGAACCGGCTGGTCGGCTTGGCGATATTCGGTCGCATCGGGCACGGAAAGCTGAAGAACCTTACTCACAACTTTTCTTAAATCATTTGAAAGAAATGGATACTTGATGACCGCTGCCGCTCGATCATTGAGCACTTTGGGTACTGGGCTTCCGATGACAATCGTTGGTACCGGGCTCTCCCACGACTCCGCTGCTTCAAGATTGTGATCTACATGAATCAATCTCAACAGATCAGAGTCCCGCGGGCTTGTGCTGATTTCGATGTTCATCGAAGACAGACTTGCTTCTACGCCATGCCTCACAATGCTAGATTGAGTCGCTAGCCACACTGTCTTGCTTGAACCGCTCACCTAAATCTTCCTACCTGACATCAAACTATTAGCGCGTAGCATGTGCGAACTAAGCGGTCAACACCGAGCTGTTACCGACCAAATGCACTGCATGTTTTTTCATATTCCGCCATGGTGTCATCGTATACATCCGACGAGAACTCCATGGTGGCATCGTAATTGATCCCTCTCGACTTAAACCAGGTATGAAAGTCCCCGAATTCCTGTTTGTGCCAAGTGAAAAGTGGATTTAGAACGATCTTGCCTTCTGATTCTCTCACAAACTCTGATCGGGTCAGAGCCAACTTGGTGATCTCCTCAAGTTGTGATTCAAGCGTTGAAGCCTCAAATGCGCTGCTCTGAAGTAAAGGCGCATCGACGGTGCCACGAAACAAGGCAAAGCGCACCCGTGGGTCTCGAAGCACGAGCGGCTCAATTCTTTCACTTTCGAGTGTAGTGAGAGTCGTTCTCGACTCTCCAATGAGTATGCCCACTCTCCAATAGACACCATCTGCCCAATAAAGCTCACTAGGCGATGTCATGGGACAATGCGTGGACAGAATACTCAGCGCGTATGCGTTATATGCATTCAGATAGTAGGCAAGACGGCTTTCGCGATCTCGAAATCGATGCGGCGTACTACGAGGACACGATGCGCGCAAGGCCCCCAAGTACTTGTCTAGTTCATCTTGAGAATCCCTAACCGCTCGATAATCTATCGTGCCATCGGGGCGCCGAACTTTGGCAAGAATCCTCGACCATGGCTGATGATCAAAACCTTTACCCGATTGAGACACGGCGTCCGGCATCGGTCCATCTACGCCGGAGGGTCTTAGAAAATAAAACGTAATGCACAGCAGCGCCACGATGGGCACAAACACCTTTGAGAGTAATAGCCTACCCATAATTCAACACGGTAGACTCTCCGGCTGTAGGCAGAACTAAGCGGCAAGTAATGCAACTTCCCCAAAACGATGCTCAATCTGTTGCCTGACGCGACCTCTCGCACGATGAATTCTCGATTTGATTGCCGCGATGGAGAGTCCAGAACGCTCCTTTATTTCATTTAGGTCCAAGCCTTCGTGAACCCATAGAACAAGGATACTGCCATACTGCGGCGGTAGTTGCGACATCGCTGTACCAATTGCATCGAAAAGTTGAGTTCTTTCTACAGCCTGATCGGGCTGTACCTCGGTATCTCGACTTCGAGAGTTTTCGTACTCATGAATATGATCGTCTAAACTCAATGCCCCTTTGCGTCGTTTAGTGCGCAAATGCATGCGAATACAGTTACTGCACACCATGTAGAGCCAAGAACTGAACCTTGAGTCACCTCTAAATGTTTCGAGGCGAGTAAACGCTCTGACCATCGTTTCTTGGGCGATGTCTTCTGCTTCATCTGCATCGCCAATTGCCTTCAATGCTCGCCAGTACACTTTATCGCGCAATGGTTTTGTGAGCTGCGCAAAAGCAATCTCATCTCCGAGCCGTGCCCGAGCAACCAATTTTGTTTCTTCTTCTCTGGAAATTCTCATGTCAGGGCTCCTTCCTTTGACACAACCTTCCCCCTCGTCAAAAAATTCCCGGAGTCGGTTGATCGTCTTAATCTACTTCACTTAAAGGAGTCTGCGATTTACGTGCCAAAGTCTACCGGCAATAGGCGACAACGCCTCATCCAAAGACCTCGCCCACTCTCATCAAAACAGGTTTACCCTATTAAAATCGTATAGATACAAAACTCCTCCAGCAAGCTCGTTACCAGATCAAACGGTTGCTTCATGTTTGGTGCAGCGCGAAAACATAAAGTTGAATTCTGATATGCGTCAGTAAACTGACACAAAATAGAAGGACGGACAGTTGTGACTATGACACTAAAGTCATGGTGCCTACCAATAGGTGGTTTTGATTTTCACCGGCCCCTTAATTCTGGCAAGACATGAAAGTCGTAACTGCCAATTATCCCGCGAATCCATGCCTTCTAACAGTATCTGCTCTTTGGAACTTAAAGGCGCAACTTCGCCAGATACAGACACGAGACACGCAAGACAGGCGCCTCGCCCACCACAGGAATACCCCAACGGCAGCTCCATCGACTGAATAACTTGAGAAATACGCGTCCCAACGTGCGCAGTCGTTAAAACACTACGATCTGTCATGAGGCATGATACCTCGACTTCGTCTAAGGGCACGACGGCACCTCACGCTCAATCGAGAACATATCGAACACGGAAGATGTCGATTTTAAACTACTGAAATGGCTAGCGTGAGCCCGGAAAGTTAAATTGGATGCGGTAACATCTAATTCCAAGAAATGAAGGTCGCCAGAAAAAGAGAGGCTCGTATCCGCTAATACCCGTGCGCGTTCGTCATAACGACGCCATATCGCAGGAAAAGGGTTTGGCATGGTCGCTCCTCCTCCGGTCACCACATAGGTTGTACCTTCTTTGTAAGGTCTACAAGCACGGCTTATTGATGTACCCCTCATTGGACAGAATCGTTCGTAGTTGTGGTCATGTCCAGACAACACCAAAACAACATGATGCCTATCAAACAAGGTGACCAGCGCTTCATTCAACCCGAGTTCATCGCTACCATGCAGACCTTGGGACCAAATTGGACGATGCAAGTAGACGATTTTCCATCGTTCCGTTGGCTCAGCCAACAGCCTTTCCAGTTCGGGTAAGCGCGCCATGACCTCGGCTCGTCCACCCTCAGAATCTAAACCAAAAATCCGAGCAGCGCCGATGTCTAATTTAAAAACCTCTGCCACACCGAACCCCCATTTGTAGAAGAAGTCACCACGATCATGGTTTCCGCGTACAGCAATCAAAGGTGTTGTTTGGGGCAATTGATTCAGATAGCTCACCCACTCCATCTCATCTCGACCATTCTTAACAAGATCGCCTACATGTAAGATTAACTCAGGAGATAAGCCCTCCATTTGAGATAGCATGGCGGGCCAATAAATGGATGGGCCAACGCCATCATAGGCAGCTCTACTGTCTC